>JACQWB010000048.1 GCA_016209385.1 Candidatus Rokuibacteriota bacterium | reverse complement strand
GTCTGCAAAGCGTGGGACGGGCATCGACAGGCTCCTCGAGATGACCGCGCTCCAGGCCGAGATCATGGAGCTCAAGGCCAACCCGACCCGGGCCGCTCGCGGCGTGATCGTCGAAGCCAAGCTCGAGCGCGGCCGCGGCCCGGTGGCCACGGTGCTGATCCAGCATGGCACCCTCCGAGAGGGTGACGCGGTGGTGGTGGGCCAGCACTACGGCCGGGTCCGGGCGATGTTCGACGACCGGGGCAAGAAGGTCAGGACCGCCGGTCCCACCGACCCGGTCGAGATCCTCGGCCTCTCGGGAGTCCCGATGGCTGGCGACACGCTGGTGGCGGTGGAGGACGAGCGGAAGGCGCGCCAGATCGCCACGGTGCGTCAGGAGCGCGAGCGGGCGAAGGCCAAGGCGGCCTCCCGTGTCACGCTGGAAGACCTTCACAAGCGGATCGCCGCGGGCGAGGTCAAGGAGCTCCGGCTCATCCTGAAGGCCGACGTCCAGGGCTCCGTGGAGGCGCTGACGGAGGCCCTCGAGCGGCTCTCGACGGACGAGGTCAAGCTGAAGGTCATCCACGGCTCGGTCGGGGCCATCACCGAGAACGACGTCAATCTGGCCTCGGCCTCCAACGCGATCGTCCTCGGGTTCAACGTCCGCCCCGAGCCCAAGGTCGCGACCCAGGCGCAGGCGGAGGGCGTGGACGTCCGCACCTACAACGTCATCTACGAGGCAGTCAACGACGTCAAGGCCGCGCTCGAGGGGATGCTGGCGCCGGAGATCCGGGAGGTCCCGCTCGGCCGGGCCCAGGTGCGCGTCCTCTTCACCATCTCCAAGATCGGTACGGTGCTCGGCTCCTATGTGGTGGATGGGAAGCTGGTTCGGAACGCCAAGGTCCGGGTCCGCCGCGACGGCACGCTCCTGGGCGAGGGCGTCGTCACCTCGCTCAAGCGCTTCAAGGACGACGTGCGCGAGGTTCCGCAGGGGCTCGAGTGCGGGATCGGGGTGGAGGGCGTCGGTGGCATCCAGGTGGGAGACGTGATCGAGGCTTACACGACCGAAGAGATCGCACGGACCCTGTGACGGCCAGCGGTGGGTGTGACCGGGCAGCCGTTTGAGCAGGAGGCGCGATGGCAGTCGTCCGGGTGGCCGTGGGGACGCTGGAGCTCCACCTGCCGGGTGTCGGATCGCTCAAGGAGAAGCGCCGCGTCCTCAAAGGGCTCAAGGAGAAAGTAAAGCACCGCTTCGGCGTCGCCGTCGCCGAGGTGGATAACCTCGACTCGTGGCAGCGGGCCACGCTGGGGGTGGCCTCCGTCTCGCACGACTCCCGCCACGCGAACGAGGTCGTCTCCAAGGCGGTCGCGTACATCGAGTCGCTCATCGACGGGCACGTGATCGACATCCAGATCGAGGTCCTGTAGCGCCGTGCCGATAACCGTCGCATCCCGTCGTCCTCCGACCACCCTTCGGGCGGTGCCCGCGCCCATCCTCAACGTACAACCGCGTACGCCTCCCGACCCACCTTCGGTGGGTACCCGCACCCACCTTCGGCGGGTACCCGCCCTGCGTCCTGCACCCATCTTCGATGGGTACCCGGCTCGGTTCTCGGCCCGGCGCGAGGAGCTGTAGCGCCGATGTCGCGCAAGCGCATCGACCGCGTCAATCACCTGATCCGCGAGGAGATCTCCGAGGTCCTGCGGCGCGAGTTGAAGGACCCCCGGCTCGGCTTCGTGACCGTGACCGAAGTCGAGGTCGCCAAGGATCTGCGGACCGCCAAGGTGTACGTGTCGGTGTTCGGCACGGAAGAAGAGTGGCGGGCGACGCTCGCGGCCCTGGAGAGCGCGAAGGGGTTCATCCGCAACTGGTTGCGCGAGCACCTCACGCTCCGGGTCGTCCCGGTCCTGTCTTTCCGTCCCGACCGATCCATGGCCCACGCGGCGACCATCCAGCATCTGCTCGCCGAGCTGAAGGCTCGTGAACCCGGGGAGCCCGGTGTCTGACCAGGAGCTGTCGGTCCCGAGCGAGCTCAGGGCGCTCCTGGGCCGGCCGACGGGCGACGTCCTCCTCCTGGGGCACGCCCAACCGGACGGCGATCAGCTCGGGTCGCTCCTGGGCCTCGGCCTGGCCCTCGGTGAGGCGGGGTGGCCGGTCACGTTCGCGGGCCCGCACGCCGTCCCCGAGCCGCTCCGCTTCCTGCCCGGCTCGGCCCTCTTTCAGCAGTGGACGACGCCGCGAGGGCCCTTTCACCTGGTGATCGTCTGCGATTGCCCGGACCCCCGGCGGACCGGCGGCCTCCTCGAGGGTGCCCGCGGTCCGGCGACGCGCGTGGTGAACATCGACCATCACCCCGACAACGCGCGCTACGGCACAGTCAACTGGATCCACGTGGGGGCCTCGGCGGCGGGCGAGATGGTGTACGACCTGATCGTGGCCCTGGGGCTCAAGCTCACTCCCCAGGTGGCCACGAACCTCTTCACCGCCATCCACACCGATACCGGCTCCTTCCGCTACACCAACGCCTCGGCGAAGGCGTTCAGGACCGCCGCCGAGCTGGTCGCGCGCGGCGCCGACCCGGCCCGCATCGCCGCCCAGCTCTATGAGGCGCGCGGGCCCGAGTCCCTGGGGCTCCTCGGCCGGCTGCTCCAGCAGATCCAGGTCTCTCCGGATGGCCTCGTCGCGTGGCTTGCGCTGCCGGCGGGGAGCGTGCCCGAGGCGTTCCTCCAGGCGGAGGATCTCGTGAGCTACCCGCGCTCGATCGCGAGCGCCAAGGTCGGTCTGGTGCTGAGGGAGACGGAGGGCCGTCACGTGAAGGTGAGCCTCCGGGGCAAAGGGGAGGTACCGGTGAACGCGATCGCCGCGCGCTTCGGTGGTGGCGGGCACTCGAACGCCGCCGGGTGCACGGTGGAGGGGAGCCTCGACGAGGTCACCGCCAGGATTCTGAGCGCCGTCTCCGAGGCTCTCGGGCGGCCGGCCCGATGATGCCCTCCCGCTCCGGGGTCCTCGTGGTCGACAAGGGCCCCGGGTTCACGTCCTTTCAGGTCGTGGCCCACCTCCGCCGCCTTCTCCGGGCCCCGAAGGTCGGTCACGGCGGGACGCTGGATCCCCAAGCCACGGGGGTTCTTCCCATCCTGGTCAACGAGGCGACCAAGCTGACGCCGTACCTCGCCGACCACAGCAAGGAGTACGTCGCCACCGTCAGACTCGGGGTGGTGACGGACACCCAGGATCTCACGGGGACCGTGATCCGGCGGGCGCCGGTTCCCGCTCTCACGCCCGACGCGATCCGCGAAGTGCTGGTCCGCTTCGTCGGGGAGACCCAGCAAGTCCCCCCGATGTACTCCGCACTCCACATGGGCGGGACGCGCCTCTACGAGCTCGCCCGCAAGGGGCTCGAGGTGAAGCGCGAGCCGAGGCCGGTCGTGGTCCACGCGCTCACGCTCGAGTCCGTCGAGCTGCCCCGCTTCACGGTTCGAGTGGTCTGCGGCAGGGGGACCTACGTGAGGACGCTCTGCGCCGACCTGGGTGAGGCGATCGGCTGCGGCGCCGCCCTGGAGCGGCTCGTGCGGACGCGAGTCGGGCCGTATTCACTCGAGGGAGCGCTTCCCTGGGGCGAGGTGGAGCGGGCCCGGGACGGTGCCGCCCTCTGGGCCCGGCTCCTCCCGGTCGATTCGGCGGTCGGCGACTTTCCCGCGATCCGGCTCACGGAGACGGCGGCCGCAGCCGTCCTCAACGGCCAGAGCGTCCCGGTGCCCGAGGCAGCTCCGATGGGTCGGACGCTGGTCCGCCTCTACGATTCGGGGGGATCCTTTCTCGGGCTCGGCCGCCTGATTCCCGCCCACGCCGTGGTGAAGCCGGAACGCATCCTGCATGGAGATCATCCGAGGCCTCGAGTCCTACCCGCCTGATTCCCCGCCCACGATCGTGGCGCTGGGGACCTTTGACGGCGTTCACCTCGCCCACCGACGGATCCTGGCCACGGCCGTGAGCCGCGCGCGGGCCCTGGGCCTCCCGGCGCTCGGGTGCACGTTCACGCCCCACCCGCTGAAGGTGCTGCGCCCGGAGCGGGCGCCGGTTCCGATCACGACGCTGGAGGAGAACCTCGCGCTGATCGCCGAGCAGGGACTCGACACGACGCTCGTCATCGCGTTCACGCGCGAGTTCTCCACTATCGAACCCGAGACCTTCGTCCAGGAGGTTCTCCATCGGACGCTGAAGGCCCGCGAGGTGGTGGTGGGCTTCAACCACACCTTCGGCCGCGGTGCCAGAGGGAACGCCGCGCTCCTCGAGGCGCTGGCTCCGACCCTCGGGTTCATCGCCCGCGTGGTGCCTCCCGAGACGGTGGATGGCGTGGTGGTGTCGTCGTCCGTGGTCCGCCAGGCCCTCAGAGCCGGCGAGGTCCAGCGTGCCATGAAATTTCTCGGTCACCCGTACACGGTTCGGGGCCGGGTCGGCAGGGGCAAGGGGCGGGGGCGCCAGCTCGGTGTGCCCACCGCAAACCTCAAGCCCGAGCGCGAGCTGGTGCTGGCGCCCGGCGTCTACGCGGCCCGAGCCTCCTGGGCGGGCGGCCAGGGGGGAGCTGTCGTCAACGTGGGCGTCCGGCCAACGTTCGGCGAAGGCGAGTACTGGGTGGAGGCCCATCTCTTAGATTTTTCTGGGGATCTCTACGATCAGCAGCTCAGCCTTGCCTTCCTCGAGCGGATCCGGCCGGAGCGCCGGTTTCCGAGCGTCGAGGCGCTCAAGGTGCAAGTCGCCCGGGACATCGAGACTGCCGCGCATCTCCTCGCGTCGATCCCGCGCTGCCCGTGACGTGACCTTTACACGACCGCCCGGCTATGCTAGAGTAGGCGGTGTAACTGCCTGAGGAATTGGAAAATTTCTCTAAGCCGTCTCGGTGGAGTCCACAGCCGGGTGCCGGGACGGACCGACTGGGGGGATACCCCGGAGGAGCCTGAGGGATGCCAGTTTCCGTCAACCAGAAGAAGGTCCTCATCGAGCAGTTCAGGCTCCATGAGGGGGATACGGGGTCGCCAGAAGTTCAGATCGCCATCCTATCGGAGCGGATTCAGAGCCTCTCCGAACACTTTAAAATCCACCAGAAGGACCATCACTCCCGGCGCGGCCTGCTCATGCTGATCGGGAAGCGACGCGGGCTCCTCGAGTACCTGCGCAAGAAGGACGCTGAGCGGTACCGCGCCTTGACAGAGAAGCTCGGAATCCGCCGGTGAAGGCGGCTCCCGGGTCCGGATCCAGCACCGCGAGCCCGCTTGCGCCGGGCCGATCGGCTGCGATGATCGTTCCCCCTAAGGCAGGAGGTTAGGTGTCCGTATGATTCATGCCACGCAAACCGAAGTCGGCGGTCGGGTTCTTTCCCTGGAGACCGGGCGGGTTGCTAAACAGGCCGACGGCGCGGTCCTGGTCCGCTACGGCGGAACCATGGTCCTAGCCACGGTGGTGGCAACCAAGACCCCCCTCGAGGGGGTCGATTTCTTTCCGCTCACCGTGGATTACCGCGAGCGTGCGTACGCCGGCGGGCGTATCCCCGGGGGCTTCTTCAAGCGCGAGGGTCGGCCCATGGAGAAGGAGGTCCTGACCTCGCGGCTGATCGATCGCCCCCTCCGGCCGCTCTTTCCTCCGGGCTTCAAGCACGAGGTGCAGGTCATCGTCCTCGCGATCTCTGCCGATCAGGAGAACGACCCCGACGTCCTCGCGATGAACGGGGCCTCAGCCGCCCTGGCCGTTTCGGGGATCCCGTTCGGGGGCCCGATCGGGGCGGTGAGGGTCGGGCTCGTCGATGGCCAGCTCGTCGCCAACCCCACCGAGAGCCAGCTCGCCGTCTCGGCGCTGGACCTCGTTATGGCGGCGACCGAGGACGCGGTGCTGATGGTGGAGGCGGGCGCCAAGGAGGTGTCGGAGGAGACGGTCCTCCGGGCGATCGCCTTCGGCCACGCCCAGTGCAAGGAACTGGTCAAGATCCAGAAGGCGCTCGTGGCGCCGGGCGGCAAGCCCGCGTGGGCGGTCGACCCCGTCGCTGTCGCCGATCCGAGGCTGGAGGCGCGGGTCAGAGAGCTGGCGGTCGCCAAGATCGCTCACGCGCTGAGCGTCCACGAGAAGCAGGCGCGCGCCCAGGCCGTGGAGCAGATCTTCCAGGAGGTCTTCCAGGCCCTGGGCGCGGAGGAAGCGGACAGGGCCAGGGTGCGGGAGGGTTTCGAGCGAGTGGAGAAGGCCGAGGTGCGGCGACTCGTCCTCGAGAAGGGGATCCGTGTGGACGGACGGTCTCCGACGGAGACACGCGCCATCGCGTGCGAGGTCGGTTTCCTGCCCCGGGCCCACGGCTCGGCGCTCTTCTCGCGGGGCGAGACTCAAGCGCTCGCGGCGGTGACGCTCGGGACCAAGCAGGACGAGCAGAAGATCGAGGCGCTCGAGGGCGAGTCCTTCAAGCCCTTCATGCTCCACTATAATTTCCCCGCCTTCTCCGTCGGCGAGGTGCGTCGCTTCGGCAGCCCGGGGCGGCGCGAGATCGGCCACGGTGCGCTGGCGGAGCGTGCGGTCCAGGCCGTGCTGCCCTCCAAGGAGGAGTTCCCGTACACGATCCGCGTGGTCTCGGACATCCTGGAGTCCAACGGCTCCTCGTCCATGGCGACGGTCTGCGGCGCCTCTCTCGCCCTGATGGACGCGGGGGTGCCCGTCAAGGCGCCAGTGGCGGGGATCGCCATGGGCCTCATCAAGGAGGCAGACCGGGTGGCGGTCCTCACAGACATCATGGGGACCGAGGACCACTACGGCGACATGGACTTCAAAGTCGCCGGAACGGAGAAGGGAGTCACCGCGCTCCAGATGGACATCAAGATCGCCGGGGTGTCCACGGAGATCATGGGTCAGGCGCTGGCCCAGGCCCGCGAGGCGCGGCTCGGCGTCCTGAAGAAGATGAGCGAGGCCCTGGCGAGGCCGCGCCCCGAGCTGTCGCCCTATGCGCCCCGGTTCGTCACGATCCGGATCCGGCCCGAGAAGATCCGCGAGGTCATCGGTCCCGGCGGCAAGGTGATCCGGGGGATCCAGGAACAGACCGGGGTGAAGATCGACGTCGAGGACGACGGGCGTGTCACGGTCTTCGCCGCGGATAACGGCGCGGTCCAGAAGGCCATCGCGATCATCCAGGACATCTGTCGCGAGGTGGAGCTGGAGCGGATCTACCTGGGCAAGGTGAAGAAGATCGTCGAGTTCGGCGCCTTCGTCGAGCTGATCCCGGGGAGCGAGGGGCTGCTGCACATCTCGCAGATCGCCGAGAGCCGGATCCGGTCCGTGGGCGACGTGCTCGCCGAGGGCGACGAGGTGCTGGTGAAGGTGATCGAGATCGACTCCAACGGCAAGGTTCGCCTCTCGCGGAAGATGGCGCTCCGGGAGCAGCCCGCCATGGCGGATCGGGAGCGCCGGAAGCAGGCGTAGCGCGCGTGGCGGCGCGGTCGTCGGCGGGTCGTCTCGGCGGCGACCGCCAGGAACCGAGACGCAGGAGTCGAGACCGACGGAGCTGACCCGCGTGGTCGAACAGTACAGGAAGAGCGTCCTCCCCAACGGCATCCGCGTCGTGACCGAGCGCATGCCGCACGTCCGTTCGGTGGCGGTGGGGATCTGGGTGGACACGGGCTCCCGCAACGAGCCGGCGAGCCGTGGCGGGGTGTCTCACTTGATCGAGCACCTGGTCTTCAAGGGGACGGCTTCGCGGACCGCTGCCGACATCGCGCGCACCATGGATTCGGTGGGCGGCCAGATGGACGCCTTCACCGCCAAGGAGCATACCTGCTTCTACGTGAGCGTGCTGGACGAGCACCTGCCCCTCGCCGTGGATCTGCTGACCGACATCCTGCTGCACCCGCTGTTCGGCAGCGATGACATCGAGCGGGAGAAGTCGGTGGTCCTCCAGGAGATCAAGATGGTGGAGGACACGCCGGACGACCTGGTCCATGACCTATTCGCCGAGCGGGTGTGGGCCGGCCACGCGCTGGGCCGCCCCATCCTGGGGAGGCGGGAGGTGGTTCAGGGGTTCAGCCGCGAGGTGATCCTCTCCCACTTCGGCGAGGAGTACGTGCCGGGGCGCATCGTCATCGCCGTTGCCGGACACGTGGAGCACGAGCAGGTCGTCTCGCTCTTCGCCTCCCGCTTCGAGGGCTTCGACCGCCCCGCCGTGGCCCGTGACGGCTCGCCCCCGGTGGTCCACGGCGGCGTGGAGATGGTCCCGAAGAACCTGGAGCAGGTGCACATGGTGGCCGGGCTCCCGGGCCTCTGCCAGTCCGCCCCCGAGCGGTACGCGCTCTATCTCCTGAACGACGTCATCGGCGGGAGTATGTCGTCCCGCCTCTTTCAGGAGGTCCGGGAGCGGCAGGGGCTGGTCTACTCGATCTACTCGGGCACCCAGGCCTACCGCGACACCGGGGTCCTCTACATCTACGCGGCGACCGATGCCGCGAACTTCTCCAAGGTCCTGAAGTCGGTGCTGAAGGAGGTGCGCGGGCTCAAGAAGGAGGGCACCGCGGCAGAGGAGCTGCGCCGGGCCAAGGACCACCTGAAGGGCAACCTCATGCTGTCGCTCGAGTCCACCTCGAGCCGGATGAACCGGCTGGCGAAGCAGGAGCTCTACTTCGGCTCGTTCTTCTCCCTGGACGAGATGCTGGCGGCGATCGACCGCGTGAAGGAGGAAGAGGTGCAGGCGCTGGTCGATCGACTCCTGGACGAGGAGCAGATCGCCCTGCTCACGCTGGGCCCGCTGGACCGCCGCCACCTGCCGCGGGAGTTCGTCCGGCATTAGCAGGATGCTGAAAGACTGCACTCGAATGGTCCAATCGTCCACCGGCACGCGGCCGAAGCGCTCCGAGCGCGGGCTTGGCCCGCGCAAGCATTTGGGGGAGACTTTCTATGACCCTTGTCAAGAACTTTTTTTTTCACGGTCACGCCGCCCGGCGTAACTGCTGCCGCGCCATGGTCGCCAGGTGGTAGGTCTCGTC
>JACQWB010000047.1 GCA_016209385.1 Candidatus Rokuibacteriota bacterium | reverse complement strand
GCATTTCGAGCCGAGGGGCTCCGGACGAGCCGCAGGCGAGGACAGCCACGAGGCGAGGCCCGAGTTGATTGCGCCGGCCGGGTACCCACTCCGAAGGAGTGGGTGGGCGCTCGAAGGCGGGGTAACGGCTCATGAGCGAAGGTCGTTCTGGTGAGTGAGGCCGAGGGCTTCGACTACTTCGACGTGGCCGCCGACATCGGGCTTAGGGGATGGGGCCCGACCCTTGAGGCGGCGTTCCGCCAGACCGGCCTCGGCCTCTTCGCCCTGATGGTGTCACCCGAGGGCGTGGAGGAAGCCGACGCGCGGGAGGTGCGCGCCCAGGGGGAGACGCGCGAGAGCCTCCTCGTGAACTGGCTCAACGACTGCCTCTACCTGCACGACGTCGAGGGGTTCGTGGCCCGCCGGATCGACTTCACCGTCTTCGAGGAGCGGCGGCTTCATTCGCTCCTGCGGGGCGAGGAGGTAGATCCCAGCCGCCACCGGCTGGGCACGCTGGTGAAGGCCGCAACCTACCACCAGCTCACGATGAGCCAGCGGGACCAGCGCTGGGAGATCCGCGTCATTCTCGATATTTAAAGTCGGAGGGGGCCTCGACGGCCCCCTCCGAGGCCTCCCCCATAGCTTGCGCGGGCAAAGCCCGCGCTCGACGCCGCGAGGCCGGAGTCAATTTCGCGGGCCGGGCGGGCACCTGGGCCGGAGGCGCGGGTCGGCCGGATGCATCCGTGCGTGCGCGAAGAATCTGACTCCGACAAGCTCTCGGGTGATGTGAAAAGTGAACAGCAGCACCTGGGCTGTGTCTCCTCATTGGTACACTCGCTTCTGATCTGTCAACTAAAAGGACAGTTATTTCAGGCACTTGATGAATCCCAGGACACTGGCACACGAGTTGCTCTCTTTCCACACGGTTTGGGCTGGGCTCGAACCGAACATGGACCTACAGCTCACGATTCTCAAGCCAGTATCGATTGAGGGGGTCGGGCTCCACACCGGCCACCCGGCCCGGATCACCCTCCTGCCCGCCCGTGCCGACACAGGAATCGTGCTCAGCGCCGGCGACGGCGAGCGAACCCGGATCCCGGCATCCCCCGACCACGTCGTGGACGGGCGCAACGCCACCACGCTCGGCATCAACGGAACCCGGGTCCAGACCGTGGAGCATCTTCTGGCCGCGGCCGTCGCCCTCGGGATCGACAACCTTCTCGTGGACGTCGAGGGGGAGGAGATCCCGGCCCTGGACGGTAGCGCGGCGCCGTTCGTCGCGCTGCTGTACGCCGCCGGCAAGGCCACGCTGCCGAGCCCGCGGCGGCCGCTCGTCGTCGAACGGCCGATCCGCGTCGGCGACGAGGCGCGCTGGCTCCAGGTCCTCCCGGCAGACCGCTTGCGGATCAGCTACACCCTGGACCTCGATCATCCCGCCGTCGGAACCCAGGTCCTCTCCGTCGCCTGCAACGAACACGCCTTTGTGCGCGAGCTGGCCCCGGCCCGCACCTACGGGTTCCTCAAGGACGTGGGGGCCCTCCGGAAGAACGGGCTCGCCAAGGGCGGCTCGCTCGACAACGTCGTGGTGGTCGGCAGGCGGAGCGTGCTCAACGGCACCCTCCGCTACCGGGACGAGTTCGTCCGGCACAAGATCCTGGACCTGATCGGCGACCTCGCGCTGCTCGGCCGGCCCCTGATCGGCCACGTCGTCGCCCGCAACGCGGGGCATGCGCTCAACCACGAGCTCGCCCGCGCGATCCTCTACGAGCACGCCGAGTCGTCGGCCGTCCAGGTCACGGTTCGCGCCCTCTCCCATCCCGTCGGCCGGCTCGAAGGGGTTTCCCGACGCCCCCTCCCGGGCCTGGCGGCGTCCTGAGCCGTCCCCGACCCGCTGCTTCCGGTCCCCTGCTCGTCAGCGCTATAATGCTCTGTCTGACCCATGCGCGCGCTGCAGAACGTGGTTCAACCCTGGATCGCCGGGCTCGTCGCCCTGGGAATCGCCGTTGGGCCGCCATCCGCCACTGCCGAACTCCGCATCGGTGACCTGAACGTCTTTCTCAACGATCTCGATCTGACGGTCCAGCTGGTCCTCGTCGAAGCGATCCCACCCGGGTTCCACGAAAACCTCCAGAGCGGGATCCCCGTGCAAGCCCGGATCTCCCTCGAGCTCTGGCAGTACAACCGCTTCTGGATCGACAGCCGGCTCAAGGCGTGGACCGCGGACCGCCAGCTCAGCTACGACGTGCTGGCCAAAGAGTACAAGGTGGTCTCGACCGCCGGCGAGCAGCGGGAGCCCTACCTCACCAAGGACTTCCGGGAGGCCCAGCGCGTCCTCTCCGACCTCCGGGGGATCAAGCTGGCGCCCGCGTCGCTGCTGAGCCCCCGCGAACTCTTCTACGTGCGGGCGCGCGCCGAGGTCAGCGTCAGGGGCCCCAACAGTTTCTTTGCGCGGTTGTTCGGCCAGGCGGAGGAGACGCCCTGGCTGATCTCCCCGCTCTTGACGATCACGAGGCGCCAGTAATGCCGCTCGGCAGCGAGCCGGAACGCCAGAAGCGGAACCTGCTGATCATCAGCGGGATCCTCGTCCTCCTGGTGGGCGCGACCGCGTTCGGGGTGGGGATTCGCATCCCGGAGGTACCGGTCGCCTCCAACCTCCTCGTCTTCGCCCTGTTCAACCTCAACCTGATCGTCTTCCTCCTGCTCCTGGTCCTCCTCTTCCGAAACCTGGTCAAGCTCTCCTTCGAGCGCCGCCAGAAGGTGCTCGGCTCCAAGTTCAAGACGAAGCTCATCTTCGCGTTCCTCTCGCTCGCGCTGACTCCGACGCTGCTCATCTTCATCATCGCCTCGAACTTCATCACGACCTCCATCGAGGGGTGGTTCAAGCCGCAGGTGGAGCGGCCGCTGGACCAGGCCCTCGAGGTCGCCCAGACCTACTACCAGACGCTGGAGGTCACCGCGCTGCGCCACGGGAAGGCGCTCGCCCGGATCGTCGTGCGCGACCGCCTCCTGGGCGAGGACCGGCGCGAGGCGCTGTCGGCGTTCCTCGCGGAGCAGCAGGAGCAGCTCGGGCTGGCGGGGCTCTCGGTCTTCGCGCGCAGCGGCCAGGAGATCGTCCACGTCCAGGACCCGATCCTCGTGGCGGTGCAGACCGGGAACGTCAACCAGGAGCACCTCCGGAAGGCGCTCGAAGGCCGCGAGCTGACGACGGTCCACGAGCTGGACAACGGCGACCTGATCCAGGCCGTGGTGCCGATCTGGTCCCTGGGGCGCGAGCGCGAGCTGCTCGGCGCGCTGGTGGTCTCGACCCACGTCGCCCACCGGCTCGAGGCCCGGATCCGCGGGATCTCCCAGGCCTTCCAGGAGTACAAGCAGCTGAAGCTCTTAAAGACCCCGATCAAGGGGATCTACATCCTCCTCTTCCTCCTGATGACGCTCGTGATCGTTTTCTCGGTGACATGGTTCGGGCTTTACCTGGCGCGGGGCATCACGGTCCCGATCCAGCTCCTGGCCGAGGGGACACGCGAGGTGGCCGCCGGAAACCTGAACTACAAGGTCCAGGTCCGCGCCGACGACGAAATCGGAATCCTCGTCGAGTCCTTCAACCGGATGACCGGCGACCTCTCCCAGTCCAAGGCCAAGCTCGAGGAGGCCTACCTGGACCTCCAGGCCAAGCACACCGAGCTCGAGGAGCGCCGCCGGTACACCGAAACAGTGCTCCAGGCGGTCGCGACCGGCGTGGTCTCACTCGACCCCGAGGGACGGATCACGACGGTCAACCGGGCCGCCGCGCGGATGCTCGGGCTCCCGGTCGAGGAAGCCGTGGGCCGGCCGTTCCGCGAGATCTTCCGCCGCCAGGAGCTCAACGAGATCGGCGCCATCGTCCAGCAGATGGATCGGATCCGCGGGGGTACGCTCGAGCGCGAGATCCACCTGCGCCGCGACGGCCACGCGGTGGCCCTTCTCGGGGCGGCCACCGCGCTCACGGGGACGGAGGGCCAGTACGCCGGCATGGTGCTGGTCCTCGACGATCTCACCGAGCTCCTGAAGGCCCAGCGGCTCGCCGCCTGGCGCGAGGTGGCCCAGCGGATCGCACACGAGATCAAGAACCCGCTGACGCCGATCCAGCTCTCGGCTCAACGGCTCCGGCGGCGGCTCGCCGACCGCGGCCCCGAGGAGCGCCGGATCCTGGAGGAGTGCACGGCGACCATCATCCACGAGGTGGAGGGGCTCCGGCAGCTGGTGGACGAGTTCTCGCGCTTCGCCCGCATGCCCGCGCTCTCGCTCAAGCCCACCGACCTCCACCGGCTCCTCGAGGGCGTCGTGACGCTCTACCGGGAGTCGCACCCCGACCTGTCGCTCAAGACAGCCTTCGCGCCGGACCTCCCCACCCTTCAGGTGGACCCGGACCAGATCAAGCGGGCCGTGCTGAACCTGGTGGACAACGCCGTCGATGCGGTCGGGAAGGCGGGAGAGGTGTCGCTGGAGACCGCCTACCTCCCCGAAGCGCGGCGCGTGCGGATCAGCGTGAGCGACACCGGTGGGGGGATCCCGCCCGAGGATCGAGAGAAGCTTTTCCTTCCCTACTTCTCCACCAAAGCGGCGGGCACCGGCCTCGGCCTGGCGATCGTCCACCAGATCGTCACCGACCACCGCGGGACGATCTGGGTGGAAGACAACTCGCCGCGGGGGAGCCGGTTCGTCGTCGAGCTGCCGGCCGAGCCCCGCGTGCCGGCAGGCACCTAGGCGGATGCTGAAATACAGCTGCATGCGTCTTTCGAGCGCGCACCCACTCCTTCGGAGTGGGTACCCGGCCCGCGCAAGCTTGGGGGGTGGCCTCGGGGGGGGCCGTCGTGGCCCCCTCCGATGATGTAGTCATGGCCGGCGAG
>JACQWB010000046.1 GCA_016209385.1 Candidatus Rokuibacteriota bacterium | reverse complement strand
CCCCGAGAAGGAGTCGAAGGAAGGCCTCCTGGCCCTCGCCTCCCGGATGCTGGAGGCCTTCTACCAGAACCAGGAGCCCGGGACCGAGGTGGTCGGGGTCGAGGTCCCCTTCGAGGTGCCGCTGATCGACCAGGAGACGGGCGAGCTTCTGGACCGGCCGCTCGTGGGGAGCCTGGACCTCCTGGAACGCTCGCCGGAGGGCCAGCTCGTCGTGGTGGACATCAAGACCGCCGCCCGGAAATACACCAGCCTCCAGGTCGAGGCGTCGCTCCAGCTCTCGATCTACAGCTACGCCACGGCCATGAACGGCCTGGCCGACCAGGAGGACCTGAGGCTCCGGTTCGACGTGCTCACCAAGACCAAGAAGCCGGAGCTTCACCGCTACTGGACTACCCGGGACCGCGCGGCCAACCTCCGGCTCTTCCGGCTGGTCTCGGAGGTCCTGGGCGCCATCGAGGCCGGGGTCTTCCATCCGGTGGTGGGATGGCACTGCCAGGACTGCCCCTACCGGCGCCGGTGCTGGGCGTGGGGGTGACGCAGGCCGAAACGTAACGCTCGTAGGCCTGCACCAACCTGGTGCGGTGGGCCGAGCTCGAACTCTTCGCTCGTCCGCACTGTGCTATCCTTCTCCAGCCGGAGGTAAGAAGCTGCCCATGGGAATGATGGGCTCAATGCCCGCGGGTTCCGCCAGCCAGTTCTGGCAGGCTCTTCGCCCGTCCTGGCGCAGTGTGCTCGATAACACTGCCGGCGCGGCGGCCGGGCGACTCTTGGATGGCTAGGCCGCTCTTCAGCGCTGGCGACGTCGTCAGACTGCGAGCTGATCCGACCAGGGTCGGCAGCGTTGTCGGGATCCACCCTTCCTCCGCCGGTGAGACCCGCTACAAGGTTTTTCACGGGCCAGGGGATCTCAGAGAATACGACGAGGACCAACTCGTAGCCGACTCCTCGGTGTCGTCAGAGGACGTTCTGTTTCGCACTCTGACCGGGATGCCACCGGTCAATGCTGAGGCGTTCCGCGCGCGGCTCACAGCCGCTCGTCTCGCGCATGCCCTCATCGACAATCTTTACGCGCTGAGGGCCGCCCGGGTCCGGTTCGTGCCATTCCAGTTCAAGCCGTTACTGCGCTTGCTTCGTGCGGACCAGCCACGCCTGCTCATCGCAGACGATGTCGGCGTCGGTAAGACAATCGAGGCCGGGCTGATCCTGCGCGAGCTCCAAGCCCGACACGAGATCGACAACGTCCTCGTGGTCTGTCCGAAGGACCTCTGTCCGAAGTGGCGGGCCGAGATGCGCCGCTTCGACGAGAATTTCCGGATCCTGACCAGCGAAGGGCTCCGATACTGCCTCTCTCAGACGCATTACGACGGTGTGTGGCCGCGGGAATGGGACCGCGCCATCGCTCCACTGCAGTTGCTCCGCCGACGCGACTACTTGGTCGGAGAGGAAGGGCAGCGATGGCCCGGACTCCGCGGACTCGACCCGCCTCCCCGTTTTACGCTGCTCATCATCGACGAGGCGCATCACTTGCGGAACCCCGGGACGAACAACTACGAGCTTGCGGAGGTGCTCTGCAGCGTCAGTGAGGTCGTGGTTTTCCTATCGGCCACTCCCGTTCAGACTGGATCGCAAAATCTTTTCTCGCTCCTTAACCTCCTAAGACCCGACGTCTTCCCTGACTTGCAGACGTTCAACCGTTCGGTCGAGCCGAACCGCTTTATCAGCCGGGCGATGCGCCACGTCCGCACGCTCAAGCCGGCCGGCGAGTGGCAGGGCCACGCGGCGGCGCATTTGGAGGCAGCCGCAGCCACCCCTTGGGGCCGGAGCACGCTTGCACAGAACGTCGCTTTCGCCGTCTGGAGAACCCGACTCGCCGACGCTGCGCCGGTGACGGACGAGGAGCGGATCCGTTGCTTGAGAGACCTCGAGGAGGGCCACTCGCTCGCCCACGTGATGAACCGGACGCGCCGCCGAGACATCGGCGCCTTCACCCAGCGCGAGCCCAAGACGGTGGCGGTACCTTTCACGCCCGAACAGGAGGAGTTCTACCGCGCCCTGGTCGACTTCCGTTACCGGCTGCTCCTGACGCGATACGACACCGTCGTCGCGCGCCTCATCCTCGATATGCTCGAACGCCAGGCCGCAAGTTGCTTGACGGCCGTTGTTCCCACACTCGATACCTTCATCCGTACGGGGAAGTTCACCAGCGCCGAGATTACTGACATTGAGGAGGAAGGCGACCTCCCCGACGAGCTCAACATACCATCGGAGTTACTGATCGAGGCTAGGGCGCTGCGCGAGCGGGCCCACGCGCTACCCGCCAGCGACCCTAAACTCGAGCAGTTCCTCCACATCGTTAGAGAGACCCTCGCTTCCTCAGAAGGCGCCGGCAAGCTGCTTGTGTTCTCATTCTTCCTCCGCACGATCGCGTATCTCGCTGACGAGCTTCTGAAAGCGGGCTTCCGCGTCGGTGTGGTGACAGGGCGCGTCGATGAGGTCGAGCGCGAACACCTCCGCGATCGTTTTCGGAGACCGCGCGCCGAGCGGGACGCGATCGATGTCCTGATCTCCTCGGAGGTAGGCTGCGAGGGCCTCGACTACGAGTTCTGCGATCGCCTCGTCAACTACGACATCCCATGGAACCCGATGCGTATCGAGCAGCGTATCGGCCGGATCGACCGCTTCGGCCAGCGGAGCCCGAAGATCCTGATCTTCAACTTTGTCACGCCGGGAACCGTCGAGGAGCGCATCTACTTCCGTTGCTTCGACCGCCTCGGCGTCTTTCGAGACACGGTTGGAGATCTTGAGGAAGTGCTCGGCGAGTTCGTGGAGATCCTGCACAAGCTCGTCTTCGATCCTTCGCTGACGCCAGCGCAGGTGGATGAGCGGACCAGGCAGGCAGCTGACAACGCGCTCCGGCTCGCAGCGGAGCAGCGCCGACTCGAGGAGGAGGCGGCAGGGCTTCTCGGGCTCGATGTCGAATTCGAGGACGAAGTCAAAGAGATCGCGGCGACCGGTCGCTTCGTCGCTCCCGACGAACTTCGACAGATGATCGACGCGTTCCTTGCCGCAGAGGGGCTCGGACGCCGCGTCAGCGACAATGCTGATACTCGATTGGACATGTTTGTCCTGAGCCGGCGGGGGCGACAGGAGCTCCACGATCTGGTCGTACGTCTCGACGCTAGAGCCAGGACGACGATCGAGTTCGTCCGGCTCCTGGAGCGGGAGAGCGGTCCAATCACCGTCACGTTCGATCAGGATGCCGCGCTCGAGCACCGGGAGGTGCCGTTCATCACGCCCGTCCACGCGCTGGCTCAGGCCGCTGCAGCCTGGTGGAACGAGCGGCAGGAACCACTGGTCGCCCACCTCTCGATCCGCGACCGCGGAATAACGCCTGGTCGTTACCTTTTCGCGGTCGAGTTGTGGGAGCAGATCGGCGCTCGTGAGGCCCAGCGCCTAGCCGCGGCTGCGGTGGATCTTCAGACGGAAGTGTGCCTGCCCCATCCCGAAGATGCGCTACTCAGGCTTCTCCGGCGCGCCGCCGACGCGCCGGCGGTGGTAACTGCGAAGGTCCCTGCTGCAACGCGAGAGGCACTCGATCTCGAGCTCCTCCGCCTGCGCCGCGGCGCCGCGCAGGCGCTCAAAGCGGCGAACGCAGCCCTGGTCGACCAGCGCCTGGCCAGTACAGATGGCTACTACAAGGCGAGGCTCGATCGCTTGACTGCCGAGGTACTGGTGGCCAGCGACAGTCGGATCAATCGGATGAAGACCGCTGAGCGCGACCGGGTCGAGCGGGAATACCAGGAACGGCGACAAGAGATCGAAGTATGCCGCGATGCGGACGTCATCGCGCGCCGCCTCGCCCTTGGCATCCTGGAGGTCCTCCATGGCAACTGACTACGGAGGCATACGAGACGAGAACATCCGCCGCTACGGTGAGGACGACTGGTATGGCCCTTTTCTCGCCGGGATGTACAGCGACCGAACGCACTTTCTCCTCGAGCTGCTCCAGAACGCTCAGGACGCTAGGGCGACGCGCCTCCATTTCGAGGTCTTCGCCGATCGGTTGGAGCTCCGGCACGACGGGCGGCTGTTTGATGAGGCCGACGTGCGGGCCATCTGTGGCCTGGCCAAGAGTACGAACGCCGATGATCCGACGCGCATCGGACGGTTCGGCATCGGCTTCAAGTCCGTGTACGCGTACACAACCCGACCCGAAATCCACTCGGGAAGCGAGCATTTCGCGATCGAGAAGTATGTACGCCCGTTCGCCGCACCGGCCGTCGAACCGGGGAACGGGTGGACAACGCTCTTCATTTTCCCTTTCGATCGGGACGACATCGAGCCAACACAGGCCGCGAGAGCGATCTGTGCGCGCCTCGAGAGCTTGAGCCCACGGACGCTCCTCTTCCTTCAGGATGTGAAGGAGGTCGAGTGGGCTACGGAGTCTGGCAAGAGAGGGCAGCTAGTGCGGACCCCAGAGGAAGGTGACGGCGGGCGCGGCGTGCGAATCGGCCGGAACGTTGGCGGTAGCACCACGATCGAGGAGTGGCTCATCTTCGAGCGCCCGGTGGAGCTCGTGGCCGGCAGACCGCTCAACCGGGTCGAAGTGGCCTTCCTCCTACACCGCGATCCCGATACCGGTAAAGCTGGTGTCGTGCCGGCACATGACACTGAGCTGGTCGTCTTCTTTCCTACGGCACGGGAGACGCATCTCGGCTTCCTCGTTCAGGGCCCGTATGTGCCGACGGCCACCCGCGATAACGTTCCAGACAACCATCCACTCAACCGTTGCCTAGCATCGGAGACTGCCAAGCTACTGACACACAGCCTCTACCGCCTCCGCAAACTCGGGCTCCTGAGCGTTGCTGCGCTCCAAACGCTGCCGCTCAGACTTGGTGACTTTCCGCTCGGCAGTCTTCTGCGCCCTCTCTACGACGCAGTCAAGGACGCCTTGCTCAGCCATCCGCTCCTCCCTACCGCCAATGGGCGACATGTCCCAGCGAAGGAGGCGCGGCTAGCTCGCGGCGCCGGCCTACGTGAAGCTTTTGACGGGAGGAGGCTGGCAGCGTTGCTGGGTGAACAGCGCTTGTCGTGGGCGACGCCCGATATCTCAGAGAACCGGACCGTCGAACTGTACCGCTACTTAGTCGGATATCAGAGCTGGTCCAAGGATGACACCATACCTGCGCTCGTACCAGGCTTTGAGGTCACCTGGGACACAGTCGTGGCCCGCTTGACGGCAAAGTTCCTTGAAGCTCAGGACGACAGATGGGTGATGCGTCTCTACCAGGCGTTGGCTGACCAGCGAGCGCTGGTGCGAGACCTGCGGACAAAGCCAATTGTCCGTCAGGCAGACGGACGGCACGTGTCACCGATAGACGCCAACGGCGCACCCCTCGTGTGGCTACCTCCTGAAGACGAGACGACATTCCCAACGGTCAAGCGAACCCTCGCCGAAGACGACAGGGCTCGACAGTTCCTCGTCTCGCTCGGTCTGAGCGTTCCCGATGTGGCCGATGAGGTCATCGAGCGGATTCTGCCACGGTATCGGAAGCAGCAGTGGCCATCGGAGTCCAAGCACATACGTGATATCGAGAAGATCTTCCGTGCGCTCGGTACGGATTCCCGCGAAAAGCGGTCTCGCTTGCTGTTGGCAATCCGCGAGACGCAGCTGCTCCGAGGCGTCAACGCTCACGACGGCTCTAGGAAATGGCTGGCGCCGCCGGCGCTGTACCTTCGCACCCCTGACCTCACCTGTTTCCTGGAAGGGAATCCCGACGCGTGGTTCTTAGATCATTGCTACCCCGAGGGTCAGCCATGGGATCAAATCGGCGTGAATGACGACTTTGTCGTAAGCTACCGCGCGCCGCGACATGGAGGCTATGTGCCAATTCTGTCGAGCTGGGGCTGGCATAAGCGGGGACTGA
The DNA here is from genome assembly GCA_016209385.1 of Candidatus Rokuibacteriota bacterium. NCBI lineage: Bacteria > Candidatus Rokuibacteriota > Candidatus Rokuibacteriota bacterium. Next base: position 9,299 of record JACQWB010000046.1, on the reverse strand, counting down.
AGGGGTTCGATCCCGACTTCGACGTCTACGGCCTTGAGCACGCGCTCCGTAATCCCACCGTGGAGCGATCCAAGCTGGCTTGGAACCTGCTCACCAAGTACAGCACAACGATCCGTGGCAAGGTAGAGAAGTCTACGCGACAAACGTTCGAGGGTTCCATGGTGGAGGACGACACATCTCGGGGAGGGCGTCTCGCGACTGACCTCGCGTGGGTGCCCGATAAGCAGGGAGGCTTCCACACAGCGAGCGCCCTCCGGCTCGATGACCTGCCAGAAGGCTTCGAACGCAACGAGCGGCTTGCGGATGCTCTGCACATGATCCGCGCGCCTCGAGCCGAGGTTGCACAGGCCCTCGGTATCGACGAGGAGGACGTAAGCATCGTTCTCCGGCATCCCGATCGTTTCCGGGCCTTGATACAGGAGTTGCGAGAGGCTGAGCACCCAAAGCGGAACGATACCGACCGCAAGCCTGAGGACCATCCGGTTGAGGTGGACTATGAACGAGCACTACGTGAGCAGTTCCGCCGCCCTCAGGAAGCACGGCCCGCTGAGGTCGTGCACGTAGACGGCAAAGCTCCGGATCCGGCACGGCGCCGCGAGGGCGTTGGGGCCGACATACAGGCTGGGAAAAACGCCGAGCCATCAGTGGAAGATCGTCATCGCCAGGTCCTCCGTCGCGAGTGGGAAGCGCAGAGCCCCGAAGTACGAGCGTACCTCAAGGAACAGTACGCAGGTCGGTGCCAGATCTGCCAGGGCTCGTTTGCCCGCCGCGACGGCGAGCCGTATTTCGAGGCGAAGTACCTGGTGTCCCGGACGGAAGCGCGTTGGATCGATAGGCCAGGCAACGCCATCTGCCTCTGCCCCACGTGCCTCGCGAAATTCTTGTATGGGTCCGTTGAATCGGACGACATCATAGAGCAGATCTTATCGTTCCGGGCGCGGGCCGAGGGCGGGACCGTGGAGCCGCTTATTCGGCTCCGACTGTGTGACGTTGATGTCGCCCTCCGATTCACCGAGCGCCACCTGCTTGATGTCCAGACTCTACTTGCCACGAGCACGGAGTGATGCGGAGATAATGGCCTCGCTCCAGCTTTCGATCTACTCGTACGCGACGGCCATGAACGGCCTGGCCGACCAGGAGGATCTGAGGGTCAGGTTCGACGTGCTGACCAAGACGAAGAAACCGGAGCTCCACCGGTACTGGACGAGCCGCGACCGGGCCGCCAACCTCCGGCTCTTCCGGCTGGTCTCGGAGGTCCTCCGGGCCATCGAGGCCGGAGTCTTCCACCCGGTGGTGGGGTGGCAGTGCCAGGAGTGCCCCTACCGGGGGCGATGTTGGGCGTGGAAGTAATCGTGGATGCTGAACCAGTACGTTCCCTTGACCGGCGCTTTATCCGCGCTGTACCATCCAGCCATGCTCCTGAACGGGCGCCTGACGGCGCGTGACGCCGGGAGGGGCCGGCCGGCAGCCGCCGGCGTGGGTTCGGCTTGGGGCGGAGCGGCAGGGAAAGGACCTTTGTCCAGGCTGTGCGCACTCGCGCAGGCAGAGGCGAAGCTGGCCGCCGCGCAGGCGCGCATCGATTCGGTCACCGCGCGATTGAAGGCGGAGTGCAAGAACAACCGCACCCCCGGGAGGCCGCGGTCCACTGCGGGCAGGTCGATTGGGACGGCGTCCGCCGCAACGTCGCCCCGCAGCCGTCTGGTCCCGTGTGGAAAGTCCCGGCGCAGTCGCTCGCGCCGGCGAGATAGCAGGCAAAGCCCATGAGAGAAGCCCTGCGCGAGATCCTTCTGGCCGCGCTCCTGGCGGGCGCCGCCGTTGGCGCCGCCGCATCGAAGGCGGCCAGCGACGAGTGGGAGATGCTGTTGAAGCGGGACATCGCCCGCGTCGACCTCAACGTGAGCTCCATCGAACGAGGAGCGAACGGCGGAATTCAAGCCTACGTTCTCACGATGTATTCAGAGCCGAAGACGACTCCGGACGGCGCTACCTATAAGAACTCGACGCAAGTCATCGAGTGGGATTGCGCCAGCCAGCGGAGTTGGCTGCACGGAGTTGCGTACGAGATGAAATCCAAGCTGGTCGGCCTGCGCAAATATCCAAATGCAGAAGCCTCGTCGTTTATGCCGCCCGAGACTTTGGGTGGCGCGACGGAGAGAGCCGCATGCGCGTATTTTCGGCGGAAAGGATTATTGTGATCCGGTATCGGCGCTGTCCGCTCGCGCTGGCCATATGAGAACTCTTGGAAGCTACCGATGCGCAACGCAGCGTGTCTGGCCTTGTTGCTAGTACTCCTCGGTTCAGCCGCCGTGGACGCGCAGTCCAGACACCGGTCCGGCTCAAGCGCGTCTCCTCCATCCACGCCGCCTTCGACCCCCGGGTTCGGCCCGAACACGGGCTTCGGAATCAACAGCGGGTTCGGCCCGAACACGGGCTTCGGACCGACGACAGGATTCGGCCGGAACACGGGCTTGGGTCCTCCCGTCAGGTCGAAGCCTGACGAAGAGTTGTACGGCCTGTGCATCGGCTCGGGATTCGCCCGCGAGACCTGCGAATACCTGGCGACCCACGGCAAGTGACGCTGAGAAGAGGGCTTTAATACCGCCTATGCTCACAAGAGAGGCGACGACATGGACCGACACCTCCTACGAGCCGATGGGATAGCTGTTGGGTTGGGCGTCATTGCGCTCGTGGCCGTGCTGCATTCATCCCCTGCGTGTGCCCAAGCCCCCTCGATTGGAGGGGTGAAATGCTCGATCAACGGCCGTCCGGTTCCGTGTCCTGACGAGACACCGGGTGGCGACCGCCCGGGCTCCAGCGGCCCTACACGCGAACAGCTCGGGGCCCAGGCGTACAACAGCGGGCTCGCGTCTTACCGGGAGCGACTCTGGACCGACGCCCAGCAGGCCTTCCGGCGAGCGACGGAGCTGCTGCCAGGCGACGCCGACGCCCAGTACATGTTGGGCGCCGCGCTCAGCGCCCCGATCGTCGAGCAGTGGAACTTTCTCTTCAACCTGGGTCGCGCGCAGGAGCCTTACGGAGACGAGTTGGAGGATGGTCTCAAGGCCGCGATCGCCGCCTTCCGGAAGGCGCACCAGCTCGGTCACGCGAAGGCGGGGGCGGAGCTTCAGCGACTCCAGCTCGAGGCCCGGCTCGCTCAGTTCCGGGCGGCCCGTGAAGCCTGGCGCGACGAGCAGAAGAGGAAGGAGGAACGCGAGCGCCCGTACCATGCCGCCTATGGGAAGGGGCGGGAGCTCTACGATGAGGGGCGATGGAGCGAGGCCGAGGAGTACTTCCGCCGCGCCGTCAGGCTCATGCCGGACAGCGCCGACGCGTATTTCTTCCTGGCCCTGAGCCTTCACAATCAGCGGAAGCTCGAAGACGCGGTCGCGGCGTATCAGGAGGTGCTCCGGCGGAATCCCGGTCCGCGCGAAGCGGAGGGCACGCGCGAATGGCTCCCGATGGCCCAAGCCTTGGTCGCGAAGCGCGCCAACGATTCCCGCGCGGCCGAGATATACGCACGGCGGGCTCTTGCCGCGAATCCCGACAATCCGGACGCTCACGGCACGCTCGGGTGGGCGCTCTACAAGCAGCAGCGAGTCGCCGAGGCGGAGAGCGCGCTGCGCGAGTCGCTGCGTCTTGCTCCGGACGTCGTCTCCAGACGCCAGGACCTCGCGCGCGTCCTCGAGGCCCAGTCGAAGCGCGACGAGGCGGAGCGCGAGCTTCGAGAGGCGCTGCGGCGTGATCCGAAGAACACGGTCACGACCGCCCTTCTCGAGGCCGTCGCGCTGAACCACGCGATGTCTCTGCGCCTGGGGAACCAGGATGTCCAGGCCGAGCAGGTGTTGCGGCGCGCGCTGGCGGACCTCCCGAACTCGACGAAGACGCGTGCCGCGCTCGCCGATGTGTTGCTCAAACGCGCCGACGGAGTCGCTGAGCGTCAACCGGCGAACGCGGAGGCGCTGTACCGAGAGACGATCAAGCTCACCCCGAACAACGCGCGCGCACACAACAACCTCGGCGTCCTCCTGCAGGGTCAGGGCAAGACGCGCGAGGCCGAGGCGGCCTACCGCGAGGCGATCCGCCTCGAGCCGGCCAACGCACAGGGCTATCGCAACCTCACCGCGCTGCTCCAGCAGCAGGGACGCGCGCCGGAGGCGGTGGCGATCTATCGCGACTGGCTGCGGACGCAACCCGGTGACCAGGCGGCCAGCCAGGGGCTGCAGGCGGCGATCGCCGCCGACGCGCAGGGGCGCATCAACCGGCTCGTCGCCGGCCTCACGCCGTTCCCCGCCGGAGGCCCGCACCCGGTACCCAGCGGTGCGTCTCGGCCCCCCGACAGTGGCCCCGGGCCACGAACCGCCGGCGGCCAGGTCGCCAGCGCCGAAGCACATGGTCAGGCTGCGAAGACTGGCGCGGCAGCGGCTGGCACGGAGACCGAGCGGCAGAGCATCGGTGTTCTCGATGCTGGGAGGGAGCGTGCCGTTGCCGAAGCGCGCAGAGTCTTCGACCTCCAGGGAAAGGTGCAAGGACAGCAACTGACCTGGCCGACTCTCCAGGGACCACGATTCCGCGACCCCGAAATCCCGGCGCATTTGCGTGCGGACCCGATCATCACTGGCCCACGCGGATTGGTGGCCAAGCGCGAAGCGGCCAAGCAGGACGTTGCGGTCCTCGAGCAGCGGTTGCAGGAGCTCGAGCAGCAGCCGCAAACGCTGGAACGCGATGTCCGCGTCGCGGAAGCCAAGCAGGCGGTCACGAACGCCGAGCAGCGCGTTCACCTCGTCAACGCCGTGATCCGTGAGTACGTGGACCTGAGTTTCACGCCGCCCCCCACGGCGGGCTCGACTGCGACGCCGGAGAAGGAGCCGATGACGCCGGAGAAGGCGACGGCGGCGGAGAAGGAACCCTCGGCGCCACGGTGAGCCGGCGCATCCTGAGCTCCGCCCTCGCCGCCGTCCTCCTCGCCGGCGGTGCCGCCACCGCGCACGGCCAGGCTGCCCCTCCGCCGTCGTCGCTCGACGCGCGCGACTTCGTGGCGTTGGGACTCGCCGCCCTGGAGCTCGGCGAGTGGGAGCTAGCGCTGCGGGAGCTGCGGCTCGCCCAGATCGTCCGGCCCCTGTCGCGGGAGCTCTTCCTGCTCCTCGGGATGGCGTGCGAGGGCAGCGGCGGCCGGGATGTCGAGGCGATCGCCTGGTTCCGCGCCTATCTCGCCCTGGAAGGGAGCTCGCCCCGAGCGTCGGAAACACGGGATCGCATCGTGAAGCTCGAAAAGCGCATCGAAACCCTCGCCAGGACGCTTCTCGTTAACGCCGGCGATCTCATGAAAATGGCCGCCCTCGACGACCGGGACCTCGCCTTCGATTTCGTGTCCGCGCTGGCCGCGGCCGGCGCCCTCGATGAAGCCCGCAAGGAGGCCGATGGCCTGCCCGCAGGCGGCGCGCGAGCAAAGGCGCGCATGCTGATCGTGCGCGACGCGGCCAAGCGGGGCGACGTCGCCACCGCGCTCAAGATCGCTGAGGACGTGGGCGACGAGGAGCACCGCGACGGCGCGCTGATCGATGTCGTCGTGGCGCAGGCGGGACGGGGCGACTTCAGCGGCGCCCGCCGGACGGCGCGCCGCATCCGAACCGCGGAGAATCAGGGTGCCGCCTACGCCGCGATCGTGTCGGCCCACCACGACAAGGGCGACTGGGTCGGTCTCCGGGAAACCCTCGCGCAGGTCCCTCCCGCCGCGCGAACGCGGGACTTCTGGTGGGAGGTGGGCTTCGCCCACGCGTCGAGCGGCGATGTCCAGGCCGCCCGGCAGGCCGTGGCGAAGATTGCCGATGCGGTCACCCGGGAATTCGCGCTGAGCGGTGTCGCGGCGACTCAGGCGCGGCGCGGCGACTACGACGGCGCCCGACAGACGATCGCCACGATTCGGGACACCGGCCAGCGTTCGTCCGCCTGGGAGGAGGTCATCACCGCTCGGGCCCAGCGCGGGGATGTCGCCGGGGCGCGGAAGCTCCTCGCGACGGTATCGAAAAACTTCGCCATGTCCGCGGGAACCTACGCAGCCCTGGACGACGTGGGTGCAGCCCTCGAGATGGCGGAACGGCTCCACGATACCGACCGTGATACCGCCCTCTACCAGATCGTGGAGGTTCGCGTCAGGAAGGGCGACGTCGGTGGGGTCAGGCACCTCGGCGCCAGGGTCAAGGCGCCGATCATCCAGAGGGACGCGGTGCTCGCGGTGGCGCGGGCGCTCGTAGCGACCGGGGACCTCAAGTCGGCCATCGCGGCGCTGGCCGACATCACCGACGTCGAGCTGCGTCGCGAGGCCGAGGAATCGATCCGCACCCGGCCACGCATTCCGCCGGCTCGCCCCGGGTCACGCGAGGAAGCGGCGGCGGTCGCGTGGCTCACGTTCGTGGACGATCTCTATGGGAACACGCGCGTGGTGGACTTTGACGCGATCCGGCTTCCCATGTCGCGCGCCGGCGCCCACGCCGACGTCCGGCGCGCGCTGAAGCGGCTCGATCCGCAGAACCCGCTGGAGACGGCGCGCCGACTCGTCGTCGCGTCCCGGCAGCTCATGGAGGCGTTGAACGAGGCGCGCGACAAGACGGTGGAGCTCGCGGATCAACGGATCGGCAAACGCTGACGAGAGCGCCTGGGCCATGCCCAGAATCATGAGGAGCGTCATGAGGATAATCGTGTGCCAGCGGTTCATCACGGTGGCCGTAGGGTTGCTGTGGTTCGGTGTGCTGGAGGCCGAAGTGGTCATCCCGGAGCCCGTCGCCGTGCCGACGTTTCTCACGCCCGTCGCCCGCGAGCAGCTCGAGCAGCAGCGCACGGGACTCCTGGCGACCCGCGCGCAGCTCGACGCCGACATCAAAGCGCAGAAAGCCGCGTGCCAGCGTGTCCCGACCGACGACGCGGATCGCCTCCGCACGTGCAGGGAAGCGTTGACGAAGCTCCAGGACCGGTACACGGCCTTCGTCGCCGACACGCAGTACTTTGCCCGGCTCGTCGCTGTCGCCCGGGCCGTTCGTCGCAACCAGATCGCCCTCGAGGGCTTCGACGCGGGCCTGAGGGCATTCGCTGCGGAGGCCCGCGCCGCCGGCCTGGTGGATGTGTTCGAGGAGGTCAATGGGAAGTGGCCCATCCTGGTGGGGGTCGTGGCGGCGACCATCCTGGATCCGACCAAGACCGTTCCGGCGGCGGCGGCGATCGTGGTGACCGAGATGGCCAAGATCACCGCCTGGTGGCTCAACGTCTTCTTCCAGAGCGTAAACCGCTGCTCGCTCCCCAATGAGGATCTGCGCGCCACGTGCCTGAATCTCAGGACCCTCTATGCGACCGTCGAGCGGACGGACAAGGAAGTCCAGGAGGCCTACGCCGCGCTCAAGCCGCGACCGGTCAGATAGGGGGCAGGCGCTTCGGAACCTTCCTGCTGATGCAATCGCCGTCCGCACGCTCCTCCGAGGAGATCTGCGCGCGTGGGATCGAGATCGCCCAGGCGGCCGAGGCCGTGGGCTTCCGGACCGTCTGGCTCGCCGAGCATCACTTCTCGACTTACGGCTATCTCTCCCGCCCCGTGCAGCTCGCGACGTACATCGCGGCGAAGACGACGCGGCTGCGAGTGGGCACGGCCGTGATCGTGGTCCTGTAGCATGGCTCCTCGGGGGGCAGGCTCCTCGGGCGGCGCCTGAAGCCCGGCAGCCAAGGGTGTGGGTTCGGCCTGGGGCGGGAGCGGCTGAGAGGGGTGTTATGATCTCGGCCGTGGCCGCAGTCTTCGCGGGAGCACGCGCTTCGTCACGATGATTGCCGCGAGGCTCACCCCATCAAGCAGAACACCCAGCGCCAGCGGCTCTCGATCCAGCACCGTCACGTCGTTCAGGACGAAGCCGATGATAGCCATGGCGGTGTTGAAAACGGCGGCGGCCCAGAGGCTACCAGTCAGGAGATAGACGGCGGTGACCCCGAGCCAGACCAGGGAGAGCGTCACGGCCATCGGGAGTGTGTTCCAGGGCGGGGCGTAGGTGAGGTGGTAGAGGCCGAAGCTCGCGCTGGCGATGACGGCGGCCAAGGCGACAGCAGGCGACCGGGCGAACGTGGGGACCAGCAGCGCGCAGACGAGGTTGTACACGATTCCCAGGAACACGCCGACCTCGGCCAGGCTGGTCAGGAAGAGCCACACGGACAAACGTAGCGCGTGCGCGGGCGCGGCGAGGACCAGCCTGCCGATGGGGAAGGCCGCCATCAGCGCGCCTGCCGCCAGGGCGCCAGCGATCTTGGTCGCCTCGCTCCTGCCGCTCCCGCGCCGGCGCTCCAGCACACCCGATGCCGCGATCCGTTCCGTCAGCGCCGCCGGCAGGAGCATCCCGGGGCCGAGGAGCACGACGGCCCAGTAGGCCAGGCGCGACTCAGCCAGGCCGAGGACGTGGTTGGCAAGGTAGTTGAGCGAGAAGAAGGCGACGACGTCCAGGAGCGCGACGGCGAGGATCACTGCCCGGCCTGAGGCTCCCGCTTGACCTGGTAGGTCAGGAACAGGCCGCGACGGCGGAACTCCTGGCGGATCAGTTCCAGGAGCCGACGAAGTTCTTCTTCCTTCGAGAGCTCCAGCCAGAAGCGGAAGACGCGGCTCACCGAATCCTCCTCGTTCGTCTCCATGGCGCCTCGCTCGCGACCTGCCGTCAAGTGCCGCTGTGAACCTCACGCCCCGGAGCGCGCCTCGATCCCGTGCTCCTTGAGCTTCCGCCAGAGGGTGGTGCGGTTGATGCCGAGGGCCCGGGCGGCCTCGCTCTGGTTCCCGTGGGCGCGCTCCAGGGCCTTCAGGATCCGCTCCCGCTCAAACTCGGCCGGGGGCACCTGGGGCGGGCCGGCGAGGGCCTGGCCGCGAGCGCCGGGGTAGAGGCCGAGGTCCGAGGCCGTGATCTCGGGCCCGGGGGCGAGGATCACCGCGCGCTCGACGGCGTGCTCGAGCTCGCGCACGTTCCCCGGCCAGCGGTACCTCGCGAGCAGGGCCAGGGCCTCGGGGCTCAGGCCCTGGAAGGCTTTCCGGGCCCGGCGCGCGGAGAGGCGGAGGAAGTGCTCGGCCAGGGGGACGATGTCCTCGGGCCGCTCCCTCAGGGGCGGGAGCTGGATCGTGATGACGTTGAGCCGGTAGTAGAGGTCCTCCCTGAAGCGTCGCTCCTGGACGAGCCCGGCCAGGTCCTGGTTGGTCGCCGCCAGGATCCTCACGTCCACCGTCCGGGTCCGGGTCCCGCCCAGCGGCTCGATCTCGCCCTCCTGGAGGACCCTGAGGAGCTTGGCCT
>JACQWB010000045.1 GCA_016209385.1 Candidatus Rokuibacteriota bacterium | reverse complement strand
GGGCGGGGCCTCGATCTTCAGCTTCTTGTTGACCATGAAGCGTCCAACGCGGGCCAGGTCGTAGCGGCGCGGATCGATGAACATTCCCCGGAAAAGGGCGCGGGCCGACTCCACCGTCGGCGGGTCACCGGGCCGGAGACGCCGGTAGATCTCCACGAGCGCCTCGTCGGGGTTCCGGAAGTGGTCCCGGGCCATGGTCTCGTAGATGGAGGCGTCCACCTTCTCCGGGTTCACGACGAGCAGCTTGAAAGGCGCCACCCGGCGGCCCATGCTTTGGGAGAGGACCGGGGAGGTCAGCTCCTGGTTGATCTCCAGCAGCACCTCGCCGGTCTCCGAGTCCACGACCTTGGCGCCCGTCCGGCGGCTGACCAGCGACTCGGCCCGGAGCGCGATCCGCTCCACGCCGGCCTCCTGGAGCCGTTCCATGACCTTCTGGGTGAGCGGGGCGCCCTCCGGGGCCACCGGCTCCTTGTGCTGGGGCGCCTGAACGTCCCTGGCCACGCGGATGCCCCGGTGGGCCTCCGGGCTCAGGCGCACCCAGGCGAGCCCATCCTCGAACCCGAGCACCTCTTCCATTTCATAGAAGAAGGCCAGGATCTCCTCGTCCGAGAGAATGACCCCCTTCTCGAGGAACCAGAACGCGCGGAGGAAGGCCGTCGCCAGCATCTTCCGCCGCCGGTCGATGCGGACGTGCAGGACGTCATTCGCGTCGAAGTCGAACTCGACCCACGAGCCGCGGTACGGGATCACCCGGGCCTGGAAGAGCGGCTTCCCGGAGGCGAGCGTTTTGCCCTTGTCGTCGTCAAAGAACACGCCGGCCGACCGCTGGAGCTGAGAGACCACCGCGCGCTCGGTCCCGTTGATGATGAAGGTCCCCTTGTCGGTCATCAGCGGGAGCTCGCCCAGGTACACTTCCTGCTCCTTGATGTCGCGGATGGTGCGGCTCTTCGCCTTCTTGTCCTGTTCGTAGACCACCAGGCGCAGGGTCACCTTGAGCGGGATCGCGTACGTCATCCCGCGGTCGTTGCACTCTTCCACCGTGTACTTGGGATCCCCGAAGTGATAGCTAACGAACTCCAGCGCGGCATTCTCGTTGTAGTCGACGATGGGAAAGACGGACTTGAACACCGCCTGGAGCCCGACCTCCTCCCGCCGCTCGGGCGCGACTTCCTTCTGCAGGAAGCCCTCGTAGGAGCGGCGCTGGACCTCGATCAGGTTCGGAATCTCGACGATCGAGGGGATCTTCCCGAAATCCTTCCGGGTCCGGCGTCCGCACTGAATCATCCCCGCCATACCGCCTCCTTATTGGGCCTCGCCTCGATGTTACTTACCCGGGCCTCGCCTCGTCGCTGGCGCGGCGATGAAGCTGCCTGCGCCGAAGCGCCTCGGCTCGAACTGCCACGCCTGCGGCTCGTCGGCAGCCCCCCAGCTCGAACCTCTGAGGACGTCCGTCGCGCAGCCCTCCCGGTCACGCCATGCTCCTGCTCGTAGGTCACTTCACCTCGACGGTGGCCCCAGCCTCTTCGAGCTTCCGCTTCATGTCCGCCGCCTCGGCCTTCGACACCTTCTCCTTCACGGGCTTGGGGGCGCCATCCACCAGGTCCTTGGCCTCCTTCAGGCCGAGCCCGGTCAGCTCGCGCACCACCTTGATGGTCTGGATCTTCTTCTCCCCCGCCGACGCGAGGACCACGTCAAACTCGGTCTTCTCCTCCTCCACCACCGCCGGCGCGGCACCGGCCGCTGAGCCGCCGGCCGCGACCGCCACGGGCGCAGCCGCCACGGCGGTGATGCCGTACTTGTCCTGGAGCCCTTTCACCAGGCGGCTCAGGTCCAGCACCGTCCAGGTGTCGATTGACTCCAGGACGTCGTCCACGCTCACTTTCGCCATCGGCCATGTCCTCCTTCAGTTCCTCGGAGGGGAGGTTCACCCCCTTCCGACACTATGAAGCTCTTGTCTCCTTCTCGGCGCGCACCTGGTCCAGCACCGAGACCAGAGCGCGGAGCATCCCGTCCAGGGTGAACACAAGCTGCGCGACGGGCGCCCGAAGCCCACCGACGACGCGCGCCAGCAGCACCTCACGCGACGGCAGGTCGGCGAGCGCCCGGAGCTCGGGGGGCTGGACGACCTGCCCGTGCACATACGCCAGCCTGATCTGCAGGGTCGGGTTGGCCCGGACGAAGGCCGTCAGGGCCCTGGCCACGGCGACGGGGTCCCGCCTGCCGAGCACGATCCCCGTCGGACCCTTGAGGTGCGGGCCCAGGCTGTCGAGGGACGAGCCCCGGAGCGCGAGCCGGGCCAGCCGGTTCTTGATAACCTTGTACTCGGCCGACGCGGCCTTGAGCTGTTTGCGAAGCTCCGCGAGCTGGCGGACCGTGAGGCCGCGGTACTCGGTGAGGATGGCCGTGTCGACCCCGGCCAGCCTGGCCTTCAGGCCGTCGATGAGCCGAGCTTTCGCTTGGGTGGGCACTCCGCGCTCCTCTCGCTCACTTCTTGAAGAGGTTCGCCACGCGCTGCACGTCGACCGGGATCCCCGGCCCCATGGTGGAGGAGACCGTGATGGACCGGAGGTACTGACCCTTGGAGGCGGCCGGCTTGGCGCGGACGAGGGCCTCGAGGAGCGCCATCGCGTTCGCCGCGAGGTGAGCGCTCTGGAACGAGGCTTTCCCGACCGGTACGTGGACGTTGCCTGCCTTGTCCACGCGAAACTCCACCTTTCCCGCCTTTACCTCGCGGACCGCCCGGCCCACATCAAACGTCACGGTGCCGACCTTGGGGTTTGGCATCAGCCCGCGCGGCCCGAGGATCTTCCCGAGCTTGCCGACCTGTCCCATGAGATCCGGTGTCGCGATCGTGGAGTCGAAGTCCATCCACCCGGCCTGGATTTTTTCGACGAGGTCCTCGGCACCGACGTAATCGGCCCCCGCCTCCCGGGCCTCCCGCTCCTTCTCCCCTTTCGCGAAGACGACGACGCGCACCGATTTGCCGATGCCGTGGGGCAGCACGATGGCTCCCCGTACCATCTGGTCGGAGTGCTTGGGGTCGACGCCCAACCGAACGGCCATCTCGACCGTCTCGTCGAACTTCGCCCGAGCCGCCTTCTTCACGAGCTCCACGGCCTCCTCGACGGGGTAGCTCTGCCCCCGATCCACCAGCGCCGCTGCAGACGCGTATCTCTTGCCAGCCATGTCAGGCTCCTCGACCTAAACGACCTCGATGCCCATGCTTCGCGCGGTGCCCTCGACGATCCGCATGGCCGCCTCGAGCGAGTCCGTATTGAGGTCCGGCAGCTTGGTCTGCGCGATCTCGCGCACCTGGGCGCGGGTCACCTGGCCGATCTTGTCGCGGTTCGGGGCGGCGGAGGCCTTGGCGATCCCGGCGGCCCGTTTGAGGAGCACAGCGGCCGGGGGCGTCTTCACCACGAAGGTGAAGGAGCGATCCTGGTAGATGGTGACCACCACTGGCAGGATCATCCCCTCCTGCGACCCGCTCTGCGCGTTGAAGCTCTTGCAAAACTCCATGATGTTGACGCCGTGCTGGCCCAGGGCCGGTCCCACGGGCGGCGATGGGTTCGCCTTGCCTGCCGGGATCTGCAGTTTCACCACCGCCTGGATTTTTTTCATCTAAAAGCCACTCTTCAAAGTCGCTCCACCTGGTAGTACTCCAGCTCCACCGGGGTCAGCCGGCCGAAGATGGCGACCATGACCTTCAGCTTCCCACGCTCGAGGTTGAGGTCATCGATGGCGCCGGTGAAGTTCACGAACGGGCCCTCGATGACGCGCACCTTGTCGCCCCGCTGGAAGATCGACTTGGGCTTCGGTTTCTCGGCCCCCTCCTCCATCTGGCGGAGGATTTCCTCCACCTCCGCCTGCGGCAGCGGGACCGGTTTGGCTCCGGACCCGACGAAGCCGGTCACCTTGGGCGTGCTCCGGACCAAGTGCCACGTTTCGTCGGTGAGCTCCATCTCCACCAGGACGTACCCCGGGAAGAACTTCTGTTCGGTCTCACGCTTCTGCTTGTTCCGGATCTCGACCACCTTCTCCGTCGGCACCACGATGCGCGTGATTTGCTCCTGGAGGCCGAAGATCTTCGCCCGCTGCTCGATGCCCGCGGCGACCTTGTTCTCGAAACCGGAATACGTATGGACCACGAACCACTGCTTGTCCGACGATCGCGCGGTCGTGACTTCGTCGCTCATCGCAGGACCACTTCCGCCACTCGCGACAGGCCGATATCCACGAAGAACAGGAACAGCGCGATCATGACCACGACCACCAGCACCACCGCGGTCGAGTTCACGATCTGGAAGCGGCCGGGCCAGACTACCTTCCTGAACTCGGCACTCACCTCTCTGAAAAACTCCCGGATCCGTGTCAGGTACTCCATCGATCCCTTCCTAAGCGCGTCGTTCTCGTGTGGCAGGCGTGGAGGGATTCGAACCCCCATCCCGTCGCGCCTTGGGGCAACGGCCTCAAGGCGCTCCTCATAGGGGCTCCGCCCCTCTGACGCTCGCTCCGCTCGCTGTCACCCCGTTCGCAGGGGGGCAAGCCCCCCTGCCCACCCCCCCGGGCTGGGGCTTCGAATCCCGGCCGGGGGCTCCGTCAAATTCCTCTCCGCCATCCCTTCCCAAGGGCGTCGTTCTCGTGTGGCAGGCGTGGAGGGATTC
>JACQWB010000044.1 GCA_016209385.1 Candidatus Rokuibacteriota bacterium | reverse complement strand
TGGGGCACCAGGTTCTTGACGTGCGGCCAGTGCGTGAAGTAGTCGATCCGCCACCCCATCACGGGCCGGGCCCCCTCCTCCTCGAGCTTCTTCTGGATGTCCCACACGAGCTGGAGGCGCTTCTTCGGGTCCTGCTCCTGGGACTGCTTGTCCATCATGGTGTCCACCAGCTCGTTGCAGTAGTCGGTGTAGTTCCGCGGCGAGCCGCACCGGTAGTTCTCGTAGAAGTTGGCGTCGGGATCGTCGGGGCCGATGCCCGTGAGGTTGGCCCCCATCAGGTACTCGCGCCGGGTCACCATCGGGTGCCACACGCCGGTCTCGACCTGCTTCAGCGTGGCCTCCACGCCGACTTGCTTGATCTGGTCGATGACGAAGGAGGCGAAGTCCACGTAGATGGCGATGCCGCGCGTGACCATCTCCGCCTTGAGCGGGTTCCCGGGACCGTAGCCGGCCGCCGCGAGGATCCGCTTCGCCTCGGCCTTGTCCTTGGCCGGGTCGCCGTAGCCCGGGAGCTTGTTCAGGTCCTTGTCCAGGAGGCCCCACACCCCGTACGGCTTGGGCGCCATGGAGGCACCCGCCGCCGCGCTCCCCTGGTGCACCGCCTGGGCGAAGGCACGTCGGTCGATGGCCAGGCTGAGGGCCCGGCGCACCTTCGCGTTGTCGAAGGGCGGCTTCTTCGTGTTCAGGATCAGGTTGTCGTTGACGTTGGCGCTGGCGGGCGTGATCAGCAGCGACGGCACCGCCCTCTTCAGGCTGTCGGCCATGGTCTTGGAGATCTCGCCGGGGAAGGAGACGTCGAGCCTGCCGGCCTGGAGCGCCGCCACCCGCGTCCCGCGCTCCTTGATCACGATATAGCGGAGCCCGTCGAGATAGGGCCGCCCCTTGACGAAGTAGTTGGGGTTCCGCTCCAGCTCCACGAACTCGCCGAGGCGGTACTCCTTGAGCTTGAAGGGCCCGGTCCCGACGCATTTGGTCTTGAACTCCCGCGGCGGCACGTGGGCCGGGTACACGGGCGAGTATCCCGAGGCCAGCATCAGGAGAAGCGAGGGCTGTGGCCGCTTCAGGCGGAAGGCCACCGTGTACTGGTCGGGCGCCTCGACGGACTCCACGTTGGCGTACCAGCCCTTGCGCGGGTTCACGCGGAGCTTGCCGGTGGCGTCCGGGGCCCCGCGGACCATGTCGAAGGTGTACTTGACGTCCTTGGAGCTGAACGGCTGGCCGTCGTGCCACTTCACGTCCTTGCGGAGGAAGAAGACGAGGGTCCGCCCACCGTCCTGCCACGACCACTTCTCGGCCAGCTCGGGGATGATCGTGTCCATGCTCTCCTGCTTCTTGAGCGGGTCGAAGTAGACGAGGTTCGAGAAGCAGGGGCTGGCCGGCCATACCGTCGAGATCGTCGCCTCCTCGTGGATCGAGAAGCTCGGCGGGTCCTCCCGATGCATGACGTTAAGGATGCCGCCGGACTTGGGCGTCTGGCTGACGGCCGGGAGGACCGCCAGGCCCGCGACCGTGATCAGCATGGCCAGCCCGACGACGAGCGAGACACTCCCCAATCGACGCATGGTCTTTCCTCCTGTCAGGCACCGGTTGGAGCCGGCGGGGGACGATCCGTCCACGATGCGCACGGCCGACTTTACACGAACCGCCCCGCCGGCACAACCCCGCCCCGGCCGAGCGGCCCGCTCAGGCTCCTCTGCGCCTCGCGAGGCGGCGGCTCGGCGCCAGGACCTTGCGTCCCTTCACGTCCCACACCCCGCGAGCGGTCAGCCGAACCTCGGGCAGGAAATCAGCCACCAGGAAGAGGAGCGTGAAGAGGGGGTCGTGGTGGGCATAGCCGTGGGCCTTGAGCAGGGCGAAGAGTTCGCGCTCCCGCTCGGCGAGGACGGCCAGGGGCTGGCGGCTCATGATCCCGCCGAGCGGGAGCGCCAGCTCGTAGCTGACGCGGCCGCCCTCCACGACGACAATGCCGCCCCCCAGCGCCAGGAGCCGGTTGACGGCGGCGGCCATGGCTCGCGCGTCGCGGCCGAGCACCAGGATCTGGAAGTCGGTGCTGACCGTGGTCGCGAGCCCGTCCAGCTCCGGGCAGAAGCCGGCGACGACGCCCGGGCAGATCCACCGCCCTTCCCGGTCGATGAGCGCTGCCAGCAAGTCGCCGGGTTCGAGGCTTCGCTCCTCGAGGCGCGTGATCACCGCGCTGACGAAGCGGATCACCGGCTGCCGACCGCGCCGCGGAAGGACGAAGTCGTCGGCCCCCACCCGCCAGCGGACGGCGAGCCTGGCAGACCGGCTCGCGAAAATACGCGCCCAGGGAGGCTCGGGGACGGAAGCGAGCAGCGTTTGGTCGCGGGCGACGACCCGGCCGCGCGAGATCACCGTCTCCGGCCGCGGCTCGCTCAGGTCCCTGAGCAGCAGGAGATCGGCGTAGCGCCCCGCCGCGATCCCGCCAATCTCCGCGTCGAGGCCGAAGTGGAACGCCGGGTTCAGCGTGACCATCCGGTAGGCATCGACCGGCGGGACCCCCGCCTCCATCGCGACCGCGACCAGGTGATCGACGAAGCCGCGCTCGGCGACGAAGGCCGGCGAGCTCCCGTCGGTCGTCAGCATGACGCGCGCGGTGAGACCCGGCGCCTCTTTGAGCGCGGCCAGAAGCTCTTTCAGGTCGGGGCGGAGCGACGACTGCCTGAGGATAACCGCGAGGCCGGCCCGCGCGCGGTCCAGGGCTTCCCGAGCGGTGATGGCCTCGTGGCACGAGCTGAGCCCTGCCGCGGCGAGCCCGGCGAGTTTCTCCACGGACGCGCCGGCAGTGTGCCCCTCGATCCGCCTCCGCCGCTCGGCCGCGAGCGCGAGCCGCTCGAGGAGCGCCGGATCTCCCTCCCAGGCCTCCGGCCACCGCGTCACCTCTCCCGCAGCTGCGACCCAGGGGGAGGCGAGAAGCCGTGCCAGGGCGATCGTCGGAAAGCGCCGCGACTCGCCGCCTGACCTGGACTGCGAGTGAAGCCGCACCAGCCAGTAGTACTTGAGCGGACCCCGGCTCAGCGCCTCGACCGCGACCCGAAACCCGCGCTCACCGCCCAGCTCGTAGAGCGGCAGGTCGTCGGCGACAATGCTCGTCGTCCCGAGCGGCAGGACGTGGCGGGCCAGGGCGGCGGGCGTGGCCATCAGCCAGGGATGGGCGTGGGGCTCGATGTAGCCCGGGCAAAGGATCCGGCCCGCTGCGGAGAGCACCTCCGTCCGGGGCCCGACCATGTCGTCCCGAGCCCCGACGTACGCGATCCGCTCCCCCTTGATCGCCACATTGGCGGGATAGAGCTCGCCCGTGTAGACGTTGAGGAGGGTTCCGCCCTCCAGGTAGCGATCGGCGGGGAGCGCCCCGCGGGCCACCCGGGTGAGGGCCCGGCGCTCGTGGATCCAGCGGCGCCTTGCCGGTGAGACGGTGGGGTGCGCGCGAGTGTCGGGGCGGGACCGGGACACGGTCACCGAAGGGGAGCCGGAAGCTCCCCGATCACGAACTCGAGGCGCCTGTGCGCCGCTCTCAGCGCAGCCTCGACCGCCTCAGGGGTCTCCGCCCTGGCGAAGATGAACCCGAGGTAGCGCCAGCCCTCCGGGAGCGGGACGAGTTCCTGGCCCATGTGGGCGGTGATGTCGATCTCCTCGATCCCCGGCAGCACCAGCGCCTCAGCCTGCCCCCTGACCTCCTGGAGGACGCCGGCGCCCGGGATCGGGATCATCATGACCCCGGCGGGGTAAGGCTCGCGCTCGAGGGAAGGAATCTCCATGCCCAGCGCGTGGCGGAGGATCAGCTCCTCGAGCAACATGCCCGTGCCGAAGCGGAGGGCCCGCGAGCAGCGCCCGCCGATCGAGCGCGCCGCGATCTCGATGAGCCACGGGCCGGCCTCGTTCACGCGCAGCTCGGCATGCACCGGTCCTTCCTGTAGGCCCAGCGCCCTGCCTGCACG
This sequence comes from Candidatus Rokuibacteriota bacterium, assembly GCA_016209385.1. NCBI lineage: Bacteria > Candidatus Rokuibacteriota > Candidatus Rokuibacteriota bacterium. The sequence goes on along the minus strand of JACQWB010000044.1, from coordinate 1,003 downwards.
GGCTGTGCAGCCGGCGATCGCGTCCTGCATCCCCGTCGGCAAACGGGACGGCGTGACGTAGACCGTCTCCTCGAAGAAGGGCCCATCGAGGGGGTCGGGCTTGTCGAAGAGCGCCAGGACCCGAAGCTCGCCCCTGACGAGCAGTCCCTCGAGGGCGACTTCGACCCCCGGCACGAAGCGTTCTACCAACACCTGCCGAGCTTCGTCCCCCAGGGCCGACACCTCCGGAGTCCGCAGGATGGCTTCGAGCCGCCGGAACGCGGCGGTGAACTGACCGGGATCATCGGCGCGGATGACCCCGCGGCTGCCGGCCAGGATGGTAGGCTTGACCACGCAGGGGTACTCCACCCGGGAGGCCGCCGCATCGGGGGTGTCGTCGATGGACAGGAGCGTGAAATCCGGCTGGCGCACTTCCATCCCGCGCAGGCGCTGCCGCATGACGGCCTTGTTGCGCGCAGCCCGCGCTGACTCCACCGGATTGGAGGGAAGACCCAACGCGCCCGCAATCGCGGCCCCAACCACGATTGTGAGATCGTCAACCGGCACGACGGCATCGAAGGGATATCGGCGGGCGAACTCGGCCACCTCGCGGGCGGCCACGTCCGGTTTCTGGAAGTCGAGCGTCAGGAGACCGTCGGGAAACGCCTCCTCGAGGGCGTTGGCCCGCTCGGAGGCGATGACGATATCGACTCCCAGCGCGCGAGCCGCCTCGAGGAAGGCCTCCGTCCGGTAGCTGGTGGTGGGGATCAGCAGGAGCAGGCGCGGACGCATCTCGGCCAGCGGTCTCAGCCGCGGGGCTCTGGAAGGTCTGGTGCTCCCCGTGCGGGAGCGGCTACGCCTTGCCGGGAGTGTAGTAGGGGTTCGCGCCGGCCGCGTGGTCGGTCACGTCGAGGATCTCGGTGACCTCGGGGGCCTCCTCGAAGATCAGCCGTTCGATTCCCTGCTTCAGCGTGACGTCGGCCATGCCGCACCCCTGGCAGCCGCCGCTCATCCGGATGTACAC
>JACQWB010000043.1 GCA_016209385.1 Candidatus Rokuibacteriota bacterium | reverse complement strand
TGCAGGATCTCGGTGGTCCCGATCCCGTCGAGCAGCTCCACCCTGAAGCGCTCGGTCCAGCGCTTGTAGAGCTCGGGCGGCAGCGCCTCCCCGGCGGAGATGCAGAGGCGGAGCGAGCTCGTATCGAACCGCTTCTCGGCCTCCTTCACCTGGAGCATGGCCGCGTAGAGCGTCGGGACGCCGAAGAAGAGGGTGGGCTTGTAGCGGTCGATCACCTCGAACATGGATTCGGGAGTCGGCCGCGGGGGGGAGAGCACCGCCTGGGCGCCCACGCGCATGGGGAAGTACATGTTGTTCCCCAGGCCGTAGGCGAAGAAGAGCTTGGCCGCCGAGAAGGTCCGGTCGTGCTCGCTCATGCCGAGCACCTGGAGCGCGTAGGTGTCGGCGCAGACCACCATGTCGTGCTGGAGGTGGACGGCTCCCTTCGGGAAACCCGTGGACCCCGAGGAGTAGAGCCAGAAGGCCGCGTCGTCCTTGGACGTGTCGGTCGCGTCGAGCCTGGTCGAGGCCTTGCCCACCCACTGGTCCCAGGCGATCTGCTTCCCCTCCGCCTTGCCGACGACCACCACGTGCTTGAGGAACTTGGCCTGGCCCAGGATGGGCCCCGCCTCGGCCAGGAGCGGCTGGGAGATGATCGCGACCCGCGCCCGGCTGTCGTCGAGGAAGTAGAGGTAGTCCTGGGCGCGCATCATGGTGTTCACCGGGATCGGGACCGCGCCGGTCTTGACGGCGCCGAAGAAGGCAGCGACGAACTCGGGACCATCCAGGAGGAGGAGCAGGACCCGGTGCTCCAGCTCGACCCCGAGGTCGCGGAGCGCGTTTCCGACCCGGTTCGCCAGCTCCTGGATCTGGCCGTAGGTGACGGCGCGGTCCTCGCAGAAGAAGGCGATCTTGCCGCCCCGGCCCTCGGCGACGTTCCGGTCCACGAAGAAGGTTGCGGCGTTGAACCGATCAGGGATCTCGATCACGGGCGTGGTCATGACACTGCTCCTCCTCCTGACGCCAGGCTCAACGGCGCCGGCGGGCGGCCCGGGCTCCTCGCGGTGCCGCTTTCGCCTTACGCCTCGGGGGCGCGGCGGGGATCGGCTTGAGCGCCATTGCCTCGATCTCGACGAGCAGCTCGGGCCGGACGAGGCGCGAGACGACGACGAGCGTGTTCGGCGGGTAGGTGCCGTCGGCGAAGTAGCGGGGAAAGACTTCCCGGCGGGCCTGCATGAAGCCGTCGATGTCTTCGGCCCGCGTGAGGAAGGTCTGGAACCGGACCGCGTCCCGCAGCGTGCAGCCCGCTGCAGCGAGGACGATCCGGACATTCTCAAGGGCCTGCCTGGTCTGCGAGACGACGTCCATCCCGGCGAGGCGTCCGGCCCCATCGATCCCGACCTGGCCCGCCACGACGACCAGCTCGCTGCCCCGCGCGGCGACCCCGTGGGAGTACATGCCCAGCGGCTGGCCCAGCTCCTTCGGCTTCAGCACCTTGATCGCCATCGAACCCTCCTTTCACTCGAAGGGGGGCGTCGCCCCCCTTCCAACGCCTCCCCCCACGGCCCCCGAGGGCCGACCTCCAAGCTGAATCAGGTCAGGCGGACGTATTCGAAGTCGATGGGCTGGCCGTTGATCCCGCGCGGCGGCGGCGCGATCCAGTTGGCGAACTTCCCGGGCTCGGTGACGGGCTGCATCAGGCCCTGCACGAAGACCTCGTCCTCCTCGGTCGGCAGCCACTCGCGCTTCTCGGCCTCCCACTCGGCCTCGCCGATGATCCGGCCGTCCGGCGACACCCTGACCCCGGCGAAGCAGCCAATGGCCCGGTGAAAGCCCCGGTGCGGCAGCGCCAGCTCGAAGTCGATGCCGTGGCGCTGGATGGTCTGGTTCCAGCGCGCGACGCCCCGGGCACAATCCGCGATGTAATCGTCGCGCAGCCGCTCGTTCAGCGCGGGCAGCGCCGGCAGCTGATGGGTCACGATCCGATCGCCCTCGAGCATCGTGACCTGGTAGGTCCCGTCCTTCAGCAGGTGGTCGTCATCCTTCTTGGTCTCGTCGAAGCGGCCCTTGACACCCATCGTGTAGAAGTTGGCGGCGTTGGTCGAGACCTCGGAGCCGAACAGGTCGAGCGACACCGAGTAGTGGAAGTTGAGGTACTTCTGGAGCGTCCGCAGGTCGATCCCCCCGAACCGGCGCACGTCGTCGGTCCGGTGCTCGCGCATCAACTCGCACGTCCGCTGGGCGATGCGCCCGATGCCGGTCTCGCCGACGAACATGTGGTGGGCCTCCTCGGTCAGCATGAAGCGGCACGTGCGCGACAGCGGGTCGAACCCGCTCTCGGCGAGCGCCGCGAGCTGGTACTTGCCGTCCCGGTCGGTGAAGTAGGTGAACATGTAGTAGGAGAGCCAGTCCGGCGTTTTCTCGTTGAACGCGCCGAGGATGCGCGGCTTGTCGCGATCGCCCGAGCGCCGCTGGAGGAGCGCCTCGGCCTCCTCCCGGCCGTCGCGACCGAAGTAGGCGTGGAGCAGGTAGACCATGGCCCAGAGGTGACGGCCCTCCTCCACGTTGACCTGAAAGAGGTTCCGCAGGTCGTAGAGCGACGGGCAGGTCCGCCCCAGGTGCCGCTGCTGCTCGACCGAGGCCGGCTCGGTGTCGCCCTGGGTCACGACCAGCCGGCGCAGCGTGCCCCGGTACTCGCCGGGCACCTCCTGCCAGGCGGGCTGGCCCTGGTGGTCGCCGAAGCTGATCGGCCGGCCGGGCTCCGGCTCGGCGAGGAAGATGCCCCAGCGATACTCCGGCATCTTCAGGTAGCCGAACTGCGCCCAGCCGTCCTTGTCCACGCTGACAGCGGTGCGGAGGTAGACCTGCTTCGCCTGGAAGCCGACCGGGCCCATCTCCGCCCACCACTCGAGGAACTTCGGTTGCCACTCCTCGAGGGCACGCAGGAGGCGCCGGTTTTCCTTCAGGTTGACGTTGTTCGGAATCCGCTCCAGATAGTCGACCGCGGCCATCACACTCTCCTCCAGTCGAAATCGCTGCGCCGGCCCGTGCCGTACACCGAGAGCGCCCCCTTGGGGCCGACGGCGTTGGGCCGCTGGAAGATCCAGTTCTGCCAGGCCGACAGGCGGCCGAAGATCTTGGTCTCGAGGGTCTCGGGCCCGCCAAAGCGCAGGGAGGCCTCCAGGCCCGTCAGCGCGTCCGGGGACAGGGCTGCGCGGCCCTCGATCGCCAGACGCACCTCGTCGTCCCAGTCGATGTCGTCGGGCGTGAACGTGACGAGGCCGGCCTCCGCTGCGGCCCCGGCGTCCAGGTCCGCCCCGATGAGCGTCTTGAGCTTCTCGACCTGCCCGGGCTCGCGGAGAAACCGGCTCGCCAGGCGGCTCAGTCCGTTGCCCATCGGGTAGGCGCCGAAGTTCAGCTCGCTCAGGCGCACCATGGCCGTCGGCCGCTCGTCCCCCTCGCGCGTCCCCGCCAGCATGTACGCGCGGTCCGCCGCGAGCCCCAGCTCGAGCAGCGTCCCGACGAAACACGAGCCCGGCTCGATCAGGGCGAAGAGCGACCGCGACGCCACGTCGAGGCGCTTGAAGGTCCGCTTGAGGAACAGGCGGATCTCGCGCACCAGCCAGTCGCCCTGGTGCTCCGCCAGGAACCGGTCATGGGCCTCGACGAGGTCGGGGCTCCCGGCGGTCCTGAACACCCAGAGCCCGATCTCCTCCTCGTCCGTCCGGAGGTGCAGGATCAGGTCGTCCAGCTCGCGCGCCAGCGCCAGCGGCCAGAAGCCGCAGCCGAGCTCGGGGATCCTCTCGCGGTCGGCAGGCGGCGGACCAGCGGGGCCCGCGACGGTGATCTCGGCGACCCGGCGCTCGCTGTCGATCTGGCAGGTGACGTGGCTGTAGGCGATGCGGTCGCCCTCGATCGTCCGCGCGAGGGGCGCGAGGGTGATGCCGCGGGTCGCCGCGGGCCGGTCGCTCCGGGCCGCGAACTCGGCCGCGCGCCGCTTCACCGTGTCCTCGAGCTTCGAGCGCGGCACCAGCTCGTCCACGAGCCCCCACTCCAGGGCGCGCTTGCCCTTGATCCCTTCCTCGAGGGTGCAGAAGAAGTCCGCGCGATCGCGCCGCACGTGACGCTTGTCCACGAGCCGGGTGAGCCCGCCGGTCCCCGGCAGCACGGCGAGGAGGGGCACCTCGGGGAGGGCCACCGAGGTGTTGCCGTCATCGGCCATGATGATGTAGCCGGTCGCGAGAGCGATCTCGTACCCGCCGCCGGCGCAGGGGCCGTTGATCGCCGAGAGGTAGAACTGCCCCGACTCCGCCGTCGCCTCCTCGATGGCGTTCCGCGTCTCGTTGGTGAACTTGCAGAAGTTCACCTTCCAGCCGTGGGAGGACTGGCCGAGCATGCGGATGTTAGCGCCGGCGCAGAAGATGCGCTCCTTCGCCGAGGCCACGATCACCGCGCCCACCTCCGGATGCTCGAAGCGCAGGCGCTGGACCGCATCGTAGAGCTCGATGTCGACGCCGAGATCGTAGGAGTTGAGCTTGAGATCGTAGCCGGGCCTGAGCCCCCCGTCCTCCTTCACGTCCATGGCAAGGGTGGCCAGCCGGCCGTCAATGCTCAGCTTCCAGTGCCGGTACTTGGAGGGTTCGGTCCGGAAATCTACTCGGGCCTCGCCTGTGTCACATTCGCTCGGGTCTCGCCTCGTCGCTGGCGCAGGCGATGAAGCTGCCTGCGCCGAAGCGTCTCGGCTCGAACTGCCACGCCCCGGGCTCGTCGGAAGCCCCTCGGCTCGAACTTCCACCCGGTCCAGCTCGCCACTAGCCATCGGCACGTCCACCCTTCGAGTCGCGCGTCATCATCCCAGAATGACCCACACGGCCTTCGCCTGTTTGGGGCCCAGGTTCTCCCAGTGGTGGGGAACGCCGCCGTCCAGGACCGCGCTGTCCCCCGCCCTGAGCAGGTGCCGGTCGCCGTTGTAGTGGAGCGCCACCCTCCCCTCTACGACGTAGAAGAGCTTCATCTGGCCGGGCGCGATGATGACCTTCCCGGTCTTCACGCCCTGCCCCTTCCGCGCGATCGTCGAGACCACGGCGCGGATCTTTCCCTGGAAGAGCCCGGCGCCGAGGACATCCCACTTCTCCGTCGTCCCTTCGAACGAGACCACCGGGTAGTCGCCCCGCCGGTTCACGTGAATCCGGCCGTCGGGCCTGGTCTCGAAGAGCGACGCGATGGGGACGCCGAGCGCCCCGGCCAGCTTGCCCAGGGTGTGCAGCGACGGGGTGAGCCGCCCCGACTCGATCTGCGAGACCATGCTCGGCGTGAGCCCGGACTTCTCCGCGAGCTGCCGCTGCTGGAGCGCGCGCTCCTGCCTGAGGGCCCTGATCCGTTCCCCGAGCGTCACTGCGGCACCCCCGAGAAGTCCGCCTTCCGCAGGGCAGCGTACTCCTTGTTCAGCTCCACCCCGAGGGCATCCGCCACGCGGGTGATGAAGTTGAAGAAGCCGATGATCCCGACCGCGTCCACGATCGCCTCGTCGCGCCAGCCGGCCTTCCTCAGCCCCTGGACATCGGCCTCGCGGCACTCCCACTGCTCCCGCGTCACCTTCCAGGCAAAGTCCAGGAGCGACCGCGTCCGCGCGTCGATCGGCGCCGTCCGGTGGCAGTTCGAGCCGAGGGCCGTCGGCCATGCCGCCAGGCAGGCCCGGCACGAGGCGAGGCCCCAATAGTCGCGCTTGATCGCATCGGCCAGCGCCGCATCCCCCGTCTCAGCGCGAAGCCACGCTGCGTGGGCCTCGATTCAGTAGTGGCAGCGGTTGGCCACCGAGACCACGGTGGCGATCATCTCCCGCTGGGCCCGCGTCAGCTCTGAGGGACCGAACATCAGCGTCGTGAACAGCCCCATCCACGCGCGGGTCAGCTCGGGCCGCAGCGTCGTGCTCTTGACGATGTTGGGAACCCAGCCACGCTGCTTGAGCATACCCTCGTACAGGGTTTTGACGTAGCCTTCGACCTCTGGCTCGTCCACGGTCCTGACCCACGCCATCGCTATACCTCCTCCTCATTGCGTCGGGAATCGGGCAGGCCAGCGAGCCGGCGGAGCGCACGCCTCACGAAGACGCGCGTCATCTTCTTCCGGTAGGGATGGGTGAAGTCGGTGTTGTCCAGTGGCTTGGAGGGCCGGGCGGCGGCCTCCGCCACCTTCTCGATCAGCTCGGGCGTGAGCCGCTGGCCGGCGAGCAGCGCTCCGGCATCAGCCGCCTCCCGCGGCTGGGAGGCCACCGCGCCCAGAACGATCCTGCCGACCCTGACGGTGCCGTCGTCCATCGCGAGGGCCACTGCCACGCCGAGGACGGGAAAGTCGAAGGAGCCGCGGCGGCGGAGCTTCAGGTAGGCCGAGCGGAGCCCGTCGGCAGGCGGCAGGAGGATCTCGGTCAGGACCTCGTCGGCAGCTTTGGCCAGGTAGGCGATCCCGTCGTCCCGGTAGAGCGCCTCGATCGAGATGACCCGCTCGCCCCGGGGCCCCACCAGGCGCGCCCGGGCTCCCAGGCTCCAGAGCACCGGCGCCGTGTCCGAGGAGGAGACCGCCCAGCAGCGGGAGCTCCCCGGCGCCACCAGGCAGATGTCCCCGTCCTTCTTCATGCAGAAGCCGATCGCTCGCCGCCACTGCTGGGACTGGTTGTAGTAGTTGCAGCGCGTGTCCACGCAGACGTTGCCGCCGAGCGTCCCCGCGTTGCGGATCTGCGGGGTCGAGACGAAGCCCGCCGCGGCGGCGAGGGCCGGAAAGTGCGCCTGCACCACCGGGTGCTCGGAAACCTCGGTGAGCGTGGTGCCGGCGCCGATGACGAGGCCCGCCTGGGCATCGCCGGCCATGCCGACCAGCTCGCGGATCCCCCGGAGCCCGACCAGGACCCTGGGCTCGAACTGCCGGCGCTTCATGTTGGGGTAGAGGTCGGTGCCGCCGGCCACCAGCATCGCCTCCGCCCCGTGGTCCGCCATCATGCGCGCCGCCTCGGCTACCGATCGCGGCACCAGGTACGTGAACGGCGGCAGGCGCATCATGGCGTTTTGTCCTCCAGGGTGCGGGTCGTGTCGTGGCGATCACCCCCGCCGTCCTCGCCACCCCGCCCGGTGTAGGGACCCGGGCTGCGGGCGGCGGGGGGCCCCATCGCCACGCCACCCGCACCCTGGTCTCCACGCCGGGGGACGGAGGGGTCGGCGGGCTGGCCGAAGGCCGAGGGGACCTTGATCGCCTCGGGGAAGGTAAAGAGCGGAAGCCGCTCGGGCCCGACGCGCGCAGGCTTGCCCTGCCGTCTGAACTCCAGGGCCTTGAGCACCTTCTCGGGCGTGACGGGGATCTCGTCGATCCGGATGCCGACCGCGTCATACAGGGCGTTGGCCACAGCCGGAATTACCGGGAGCAACGGCCCCTGGCCCGCTTCCTTGGCCCCGAACGGTCCCTCGGGATCGACGGTCTCGACGATGATCGTCTGGATCTCTGGCGTCTCCAGGGTCGTCGGGCTCTTGTACTCGAGCATGGAGGGGATCTTGTGGAGACCCTTCCGGAAAATCTGCTCCTCCATCAGCACCTCGCCCAGCCCCATGTAGACCGAGCCTTCTACCTGCCCTTCCACCAGGAGCGGGTTCAGGGCCCGACCCACGTCGTGGGCGATCCAGACCTGGTCCACCTTGATCTCGCCGGTCTCGGGATCCGCGCTCAGCTCCACCACGCAGGCCGAGTAGGAGTAGCACGGCGTGGGGCCCACCCCGGACCCCTTGAACTTGCCGGCGCGCTTCGGAGGTTTGTACGAGCCCGCGGCGGCGAGCGTGCCGAAGAGCGACTCGGCCAGGACCGCGGCTTCCGTGAAGCTGAAGCCCTTGTCGGGATCATCAGCGACGAAGACCCTGCCGCCGCGGCAGACCAGGCGATCGGGCGGCAGCCCGAACTTCCGCCCCACCGCCTCCAGCAGCATCGCGCGGAGCCGCTCGGCGGCCTCGATCACGGCATTCCCTGCCATGAGGGTCACCCGCGAGGAGTACGCGCCCAGGTCCACGGGCGTGAGGTCGGTGTCGGCGGTGGCGACCCGGACATCCCTGGGGTCGATGCCCAGGACCTCGGCGGTCAAGTACGCGAGGACCGAGTCGGACCCCTGGCCGATGTCGATGGCGCCGCAGAGCACCGCGACCCCGCCGCCCCGGTCGATCTTCACGATGGCGCCGGAGTGCGGCATGTCGTTCCAGTAGATGGCGAGCCCCGCGCCGGTGATGTAGCTCGAGCAGGCGAAGCCGACTCCCCTGCCGTAGGGAAGCTTCCGGTGCTTCTCGCGCCACCCCGAGGCCTCCAGGACGCGGTCGATGCACTCCCCGAGGCCGCAGGTCGTCACGGTCAGCTGGTTCGCCGTCTTCGTGTACTCGTCCACGACGATCCGGCGGCGCATCTCCGCCGGATCGAGGCCGAGCTGCTCGGCGATCTTGTCCAGGTGGCACTCGAGCGCGTAGCGGGGCTGGGGCGTGCCGTGCCCGCGCTTGGGGCCGCAGGGTGGCTTGTTCGTGAAGACGCGCATCCCCTCGAACTTGTAGACGGGCACCTTGTAGGTAACGGTCTGGAGCGCGCCCGTGTAGAAGGTCGAGGCCACGCCGTAGGAGCCGTACGCGCCGCCGTCCAGGTACGAGCGGAAGTGCATCCCCAGGATGTCGCCGGTCTTGCTCACCCCCGTCTTGACCCACATCAGGACCGGATGCCGGCCGCGGTGACAGTAGAAGACCTCCTCGCGCGTGAGCGTGCATTTGACAGGTCGGCCGGTAAGTTGCGCGAGCTTAGCGACGACGACCTCGTGGCTGAACAGGTCGAGCTTGCCGCCGAAGCCGCCGCCGACCGGGGTCGCGATGACCCGGATGTGCACCGCCGGCATCTGGAGGGCTCTGGCGAGCAGCCGGTGCACGTAGTGGGGGGTCTGGGTGGAGGACCAGAGCGTCAGCTTCCCATCCGGCGACCACTGGGCCACCGCCGCGAGCTGCTCCAACGGGAGGTGGGTGCTCCCCTCGAAGTAGAAGACGTCCTCGCGCACGAGGTCGGCCTGCCTGAAGGCCCCCTCCACGTCGCCGAACTCGAGCGAGACCGCCTTGTGGATGTTCGGCCCGT
>JACQWB010000042.1 GCA_016209385.1 Candidatus Rokuibacteriota bacterium | reverse complement strand
CCTCCCCCACAGGGTGCGCGGGCGAAGCCCGCGCTCGAAGAGGCGGGCGCGAGCAGCGCGGTCAGCTCGCGCGCATCCTTCAGGCTGTCGAGCCGCTTCACGGCCTCCACGACCTCGGTCGCGCGCGCCGGTCCCAGGACGTCGGCGGCGAGGGCAGTGAACTTGGCGACCAGCTCGTCGGCAGCGACGGGGTTGGCCGCATCGCCCCTGACGAGGGTCGTCGAGCCCGAGAGCACGCGACCGTCGTTGAGCGTGACCGACACCGACGCGGTCGGGTGATCGGCCCGCCGCATCGACATCGCGGGATCGCCGCCGACCCGCACCCTTCGCGCGAGCTCCCGGATCCGCGAATCCGCGACGGCCGCCGGGCTGAACGCGGTCACGCCGGTCGTCCCGAGCACCAGCGCGGCGGCCACGGCATAGGGGACCGAGAACCTGGCGGCCAGCGGCGTCGGCGGCGCGGGGTCCGCCATCCGGGCGACGAACGGGATCGAGGTGACCGAGATCTGGACGACGTCCTCGGGCGCGAAGCGTTCCGTGCGCAGCAGCGCCTGGAGGGCGTCGAGCGCCGGGTGGTTGTAGAGACAGCACGCGTGGAGCTTGAAGTAGTTCCGCTCGATCCGGCAGGGGCCGGCGCCCAGGCCCTCGACGACCGCGCCGGGATCGAAGCCCTCGCCGAGGAGCGTCCCGTAGACATCCGCGGGGGCGTCGGCGATCCCCGTGTACCCGCACTCGAGGAGGTGGACCGCCAGGAGGCCCTGGAGGCCGGCGCGCCCCGGGTAGAGGTTCCGGATCGTCGCGCCCTCGAAGCACGGGGTCCACGTGTTCGCCGGGCTCATCGAGACCGCCAGGTTGATCACGGCGCTGAGGTCGGCTGCGGGATGACCGAGGAGCTTCGCCACCGCCACTGCCGCGCCCGCGGTGCCCCACGTCCCGTGGGAGTGGAGATTGGCGCGCGGGCGCGTCGCGCTCCCGAGCCGCGAGGTCACCTCGTACCCGGCGACCAGGCTTTCGAGGAGTTGCGCCCCACCAAGCCCCTGCTCCTCGGCGACCGCGAGAGCGGCGGGGAGGACGTGGATCGCTGGGTGGCCGCCGCCGAAGCGGTTGCCCTCGTCGACCTCGAGCGCCACTCCCGCGGTCCCGTTCACCAGCGCCGCGAGCATTGGCTCGGCCTGCCGGGCGTGGCCGATGAGCGTCGCGGTCCGGGGCCCGGAGCGCTCGGCGGCCAGCTCGGCCAGCCGGCGGTTCTCGGGGAGCCGGCTCCCGGCGAGGATCGCTCCGAGCGTGTCGAGGACCACCGCCTTCGCGGCGCTCACCGTCGAGGCGGGCAGCGTGTCGAGGCGCGTGGCGGCGGCGAAGCCGGCGAGCCGGTCCAGGTAGCTCATCGGACCGGACCCGCGATCGGCGGGAGCGGCGGGCCGCGGTGGAGGTAGCGCCCGTACCCCGGCGCCTGCTCGAGCTTCCCCTGGTTGAGGAGGACCTCGCCACGGAGCAGCGTCATCCACGGTCGCCCGTGGACCTTCCAGCCTTCGTAGAGCGTCCAGCCGGCCATGCCCTGGTGGTCGGCGACGCTGATCGTCGTCTCCTCGGCGGGGTCGATCAGGAGCAGGTCGGCGTCGGCGCCGACCCGGATGGCGCCCTTCTTGGGATACAGGCCGAAGATCCGCGCAGGGTTCTCGGCGAGCACCCGCGCGATCCAGGAGAGCGGCAGCCCGCGCTTGACGACGCCCTCGCTGTACATGAGGGGCACCATGGTCTCGACCGAGGGGCTCCCGAACGGGATCGGGTTGCCGCCCGGGTCGACGAAGATGTTCTTCCAGCCCGGCTCCTTGAGCGCCTTCGCGCGCGGGGCATGATCGCTGCCGACCGTCGCGATGTGGCCCTGCGCCAGCCCGCCCCAGAGCGCGTCGCGGTCGGGGCCGTCGGCCCGGCGGAGCGGCGGCCCCATCTGGGCGAGCGGTCCCCACCGCTCCATCTCGTCGGCGGTCAGGAGGAGGTACTGGGGGCACGTCTCCGTCCAGACGCGTTGGCCAGCCGCCTGCGCCTGCTTGATGCGCTCGAGGCCGAGCTGGGTGCTCAGGTGCACGACGTAGACAGGGCAGCCCGTGAGGCCGCCCAGCTTGATTGCGCGGTTGATGGCTTCCTCTTCGGCCCAGTCCGGGCACGTGGGCGGGAAATCGCGCGGGTGGACGCGGCCCTCGGCGATCGCCTTGCTCTCGAGGTAGTCGAGCACGTCGCCGTTCTCGCAGTGGAGCTGGGCGACGCCGCCCTGGGCCGCGATCACCTCCATGGCGCGGCAGATGAAGTCGTCGGAGCACATCCGGTGGGGTCGCTTCTTGTACGTCATGAACATCTTGTAGGAGGTGACTCCGAGCCGGAAGGCGCGTGGAAGCCCCTCGAGGATGGCCGGCTGGTTGGGCAGGATGAAGTGGAAGCCGAAGTCGAGGACCGACTGGCCCTCGACCTCCGCCCTGAGCCCCTCCACGGCCCGGTCGAGAGGCTCGGGTTTCGCGTCGTCGTAGAGGCCGAACCCGATGAGCGTCGTGAGGCCGGCGTGGGCGGCGGCGATGGGTCCGGTCTGCCAGTCGTCGTACTCGGGCCCGAGGTGGATGTGGCAGTCGATCAGCCCCGGCAGCACGTACTTCCCCCGGGCGTCGATGGCGCGCGTCGCCTCGGGCAGCAGCTCGTCGGGCGCCACCGCCGCGATCGTCCCGTCCTTGATCGCGACGCCCGCCGGGTAGACGTCCGTCGGCGTCACGACCTGGCCGCCGTGAACGACGGTGTCGACGCGGGGGGTCATCGGTCGCGCTTCACCGGCTCGGTGAGCGGGCCGTAGTGTTCGGGATGGCGCCGGCCGAAGAAGTTCCACCGCCGGCGGGCGGGGAGCATCTGGTCGAGGTCGATGCGGGCCGCGACCAGCTCATCCCCGGTCGTCGAGGCCTTCGCCACGACCTGGCCCAGCGGGTCCACGACGCAGCTCCCGCCGATCAGCTCCACGCCGTCCTCGACCCCGGCCTTGGCGACGCCGACGACGAACAGGCTGTTCTGGTAGGCACCGGCGCGGAGCACCAGCTCGTTGTGGGCGAGCGCCAGCGGGTAGGCGGGGGTGTTGTAGCCCGACAGGACGATCTCGGCCCCGCGCAGCCCGAGGCAGCGGAACGATTCCGGGTACCGCCGGTCCTGGCAGATCGCGATCCCGACCTTCGCCTTCTTGGCCTCGAAGACCCTGAAGCCGGTGTCGCCGTGGGCGAAGTAGTAGGGCTCGTAGACCTTGGCGTAGCCGTCGGGCTTGGTGACGCCCGGGAGGTGGGTCTTGCGGTACCTGTCGAAGATCGTGCCGTCCTCGTCCACGAGGATCGCGGTGTTGTAGTGCTTGCCGCCCTCCGTCTCGGCGTAGCCCAGGTGGAAGGCGATCCGCGCCTCCCGCGCCTTCTCGAAGAGCGGCGCCACGACCCTGGACGGCATCTCGGTCTCGAAGAACTGATCGGAGTCGTCGCGGATCCGCTTGGGGAAGTAGGGCGTCAGGCAGAGCTCGGGGTAGGCGAGCAGCTCGACGTCCTCCCGGATCGCCGCGTCCAGCAGCGCGAGCATGCGCTCGACGACCTCCGTGCGGTCCGTGCCCTCGTTGATCGGGCCCAGCTGGGCGGCGGCGACTTTCACATAGCGCGGCATGGCACCCTCCTCAGCGGATCTCGGTCTTGGCGCGCCACTTCACGAGCGACGGCTCGACCTCCTCCAGGAGCCTGGTGTAGAAGACGGTCTCGGGCGAGAACTTCTGCTGGATCCGGCCCAGCGAGTGCAGGAAGTCGACGAACTCGCTCATCCCGCGGTGGATCTTGTCGTTCAGCTCCATCGAGTAGACGTTGAGGGCCATGATGTCGCGCGCAAGGGCCTCGTCCATCTTCATCTCGCGGGCCACGATCTTCACAGCGGCCTCGCGGTTCGTGTTCAGGGTGTCGGTCGCCTTCTTCAGCGCGCGGAGGACGGCCTTCAGCGTGTTCGGGTTCTCCTTGAGCATTTTCCCGCTGACGACGACGCCGGCGTGGACGTGGAGCCAGTCGACCTGGCCCTCCTTGCCCGGGATGAAGCTCCGGTTGCCGCTGAAGTATACCTTGCCGCCCGCCTGCTTGACGGCGTTGAAGACCCACGGCGCCCAGGCCGCCATCGCGTCGATGTCACCCTTGGCGAGCGCGGTCACCGCGTCCGGCGGCGACAGGTTCACGAACTGGATCTTCGAGAAGTCGACCCCCGTGTCCCGGGCCATGCTCTGGATCGCCATCGTGATGGACGCCCCCTTGGGCATCCCGATCTTGAGCTTCTCCAGGTCCTTGGGCGCGCGCACGAGCTCCTGCGCCTTCTTGCCCAGCACCACCTGCTGGGTGCCGGCGATGTCGCTCTGGGGGGCGATGTTGTAGATGGCCTGGCCGGCGGCCGCGATGGGGACCACCATCGTCGCCGTCGCCGTCCCGAGGTGGACGTTACCGGCGCCCCACATGGACGGCAGATCGGTGCCGGCGATGTACCAGCGCGGGTTGACCCTGACGCCCTGCGCCTTGAAGTAGCCCATCTGGTCGGCCACGGCGAACTGAGCCGACATCTGCGGGTCGCGGACGAGCCAGGCGTCGACCTCGCCCAGCTCCGGCTTGGCCTGGGCCAGCGCGACGGCCGCCGACCCGACGAAGGAGAGGAGTGCCAGCAGAAGGATCACGCGTCGCATGGTGTGGCTCCTTTCGCGGGGAGCGCCCGCGTTACCCCAGCGTGCGCCAGCGCAGCGCGCGCCGTTCCCCTGCGAGCAGCAGGGCGTTGACCACGGAGCCCAGAATTCCGAGGAGCAGAGCCCCCATGACGATCTGGGCCGGGTTGAAGAAGGCGCGGCCCTCCATGATGAGGTGGCCGAGCCCGGCGTCGGCGCCCATGAACTCGGCGCCGACGATGACGAAGAGCGCGAGGCCGAACCCGAGGCGGAGGGCGACGACGATGCCGGGGAGCGCGGCCGGGAGGACGACGAAGCGGAGCAGGTCGAGGCGCGAGCCGCCGAGGCTCGCCGCCGCCCGCAGTAGCATCACGTCGGCCCGCAGCACCGCGGCGGCGATCCCGACGAACATCGGGAAGAACGTCGTGTAGCCGATGAAGGCCACCTTGGAGGCCTCGCCGAGGCCGAACCACACCAGGAACATCGGCAGGAACGCGAGGGGTGGGATGGGGCGAACGAACTCGACGATCGGCTCCAGGACGAGGCGCAGCGAAGTGGAGATGCCGACCAGGACGCCCAGCACGAGCGCCGCTGCCGCGGCGGCGCCGAAGCCTTCGGCGACGCGGGCCAGGGAGGTGAGGAGGTGGCGGACGAGCGAGCCGTCGCGCGCCAGGTCCACGCCCACCCGCACGACCTCGTCGGGTGCGGGGAGCAGCACCGGGTTCATCAGCTCGACGGCCCGGTTGCCGTAGCTGACCGTCGCCCAGACCGCGAGCACGGCGACGAGGGCCACGCCGCGGATCATTCGCGCACCTTGGCGACTTCTTCTTTCACGACGCGGGTCAGCTCGCTCTCGTAGCGGGTGAACTCGGGCGCGAAGCGCTCGCGCGACTCGGGGAGCTTGATCGTGAAGACCTGCCTGATCCGGCCGGGTCCGGAGGTCATGACCGCGACACGGTCCGCCAGGTACACCGCCTCCCGGATCGAATGCGTCACGAAGACGATGGTCTTCGGCTCGACGCGCTGGATGCGGGACAGCTCCTCCTGCATGATCTCGCGCGTCTGGGCGTCGAGGGCGCCGAAGGGCTCGTCCATCAGGACGATGGAGGGGTTGTTGGCGAGGGCCCGGGCGATCGCGACGCGCTGCTTCATCCCGCCGGAGAGCTGGAGCGGGAACTTGTCCGCGTGCGAGGTCAGGCCGACCATGTCGAGGTAGCGGGCTGCGAGCTTCTCCCGCTCCAACGCGTCCACGCCCCTGAGCCGGGGGCCGAACTCGACGTTCTGGGCCACCGTGAGCCAGGGGAAGAGCACGTACTCCTGGAAGACGACCCCGCGCTCGGGCCCGGGCCCGGTGACCGGCTCGCCGTCGACGAGGACCCGTCCCGTAGTCGGCGGGATGAACCCGGCGATGATGTTGAGCAGGGTCGACTTGCCGCACCCGGACGGGCCGAGCAGGCAGAGCAGCTCTCCCGGGGCGACCTCGAGCGTGATGTCGATCAGCGCCGGGTGCGAGCGTCCGGAAGATGCGAAGGTCTTCCCCACGCCCTCGATCTGGATGCGCGCGCCGCCCGCCGCGCTCATCGGGAGGTCGCCTGCTCCCAGCGCAGGAGCCGACGCTCGAGCAGCGCGATGAGCGCGCTCGACCCGTAGCCCAGGAGGCCCAGCACGACGGCGGCACCGAGCATCTGCGGCACCAGGAAGAAGTTCCGCCCGTCGTTGATCAGGTAGCCGAGCCCCTGCTCGGCGGCGATGAACTCGGAGATCACGATGACGAAGAACGCGAGCGCGACGCCGAGCCGGATGCCGGTCAGGATCTCGGGGAGCGCGGCCGGGAGGATGACGCGGAAGAAGAGCTGGGGCCGGGTCGCCCCGAGGCTCGCCGCGGCCCGGAGGAGGAGCGGATCGACCTGCTGGACGGCGTGGACGGTCGTCAGGAAGACGGGGAAGAACGTCGCGTAGGTGATGAAGCCGACCTTGGATGTCTCGCCGATGCCGACCCAGACGATGAAGAGGGGCAGCATGGCGAGGGGCGGGATCGGTCTGAACATCTCGACGACGGGTTCGAGGAGGTTGCGCAGCCACGGGAAGTAGCCGGCCGGGAGCCCGAGGGAGAGCGCGAGCAGCGCGCCCGTGCTGAAGCCGAGCGCGACGCGCTGGAGCGTGGCGGCGACGTGGCCCCAGAGCTGGCCGTTGGCGCCCAGCTCGATGACCTTGCCCAGCACGAGCCACGGCCCCGGCAGGAAGATCGGGTTGAAGAGCTTCAGGAGGACGACGACGCCGGAAGCGAGGCTCCAGAGCGCGAGGAAGAGGAGCACCGAGCCCAGGCGCAGCCCGACCACGCGCCGGCGCGCGAGCGACGCGCCACGAAGGCCCCACTGGGTCATCTCGGCCAGGCTGCTCAGGAACAACCGGCTCTTCTGCGTCCCGGGCGGGTTCGCGTTGTGGCCGGAACGGTAGCACGCGGCTTCCGCCGCTGTCAAGGCGGCCGGGCGAACGTGGGGGCCGAGGACAATCGGAGGGGGCCTCGACGGCCCCCTCCGAGGCCACCCCCAGGAATCGGTTGCGCGGGCGAAGCCCGCGCCCCGAGGGCATTACTCCGACACACTCCGAGGCGGTCGGCGCCCGGCGGGGGTTCCGTTGCGGGGGTCCTGAGCGCTGGACTAGAATGGGGGTGCCATGCGCGAGTACCGCTACGTGGTGGACCGCGAGGGTCGGATCTTTCACGACGGAACCGAGGTCGTGGACCCCCTCGTGCTCAGGTTCTTTCTCCGCGCCATGCAGCAGACCCCGGAGGGCCGCTACCTGGTCCTCTGCCAGGGCGAGAAGAACTGGTTCGAGGCGCACGACACGCCGTTCGTGGTCCAAAGGCTCAGACCCGCCGTGGACGGGGGTCACCTCCGTTCGGTGGAGCTCTGCTTCGCCGGCGATTACCGCGAGCCGCTGGCCCCCGCGAGCCTCGAGGCCGAGGGCGGGTACCTGTTCTGCCGGATTCGCCGCGGGTTCTTTCGCGCCCGCTTCGGCCGGCTGGCGCTGCAGCAGATCGCGCCGTTTCTGATCGAGGGCGGCGACGGCCCCGCCCTCCTCCTCGCCGGTGTCCGCTATCCGATCGCGGGGCTGAAGGCCGTCCCCGTGTGACGGAGGGAGGCATGGACTTCAAGCTCTCGCCCCAGGAAGAGGCGTTCCGGGATCGGCTGCGCCGCTGGCTCGAGGTCAATGCTCCGGGCGACTGGGCCAAGCTCAGGAACCGGTTCGCCACCCGGGAGGAGCAGATCGACTTCCTCAAGGACTGGCAGAAGAGGCTCTACGAGGCGGGCTACGTCGGCCTCCACTGGCCGACGGAGTACGGTGGGCGCGGCGCCAGCATCATGGAGCAGGCGATCTTCTACGAGGAGATGGCGCGCGCCCGGGCGCCCGAGCTCCCGAACGTGATCGGTCTGGACATGGCCGGTCCCGCCATCATCCACCACGGGAGCGAAGCGCAGAAGAAGCGCTACCTGCCGAAGATCCTGTCGGCGGAGGAGATCTGGTGCCAGGGCTTCTCCGAGCCCAACGCGGGCTCGGACCTGGCCGCCCTGGAGACCCGCGCCGAGCGGCGGAACGGCAGCTTCGTCGTCAACGGCCAGAAGGTCTGGACCTCCTACGCCCACTACGCCCAGTGGTGCATCCTGCTGACGCGCACCGACCCGAAGGCGCCCAAGCACAAGGGGCTGACCTACTTCCTGGTCGACATGCGGAGCCCGGGGGTGACGGTCAGGCCGCTCCGCCAGATGAGCGGCGATGCCGAGTTCAACGAGACGTTCTTCGAGAACGTCGAGGTGCCGGCGGAGAACATCCTCGGGCGCGAGAACGGCGGCTGGGACGTCGCCATCACCACGCTCATGTTCGAGCGCGGGCCGCGGACGCTCCCGCGCCAGCTCATCCTCCGCCAGGGGATCGACGCCGCGATCGAGCTGGCGCGGCGCCTCGACCGCTATGGGCGGAAGGCTTCCCAGGACCCCATGATCCGCCAGCGCCTGGCCCAGTTCTATATCGACAGCCACGCCCTCAGGTACTCGAACTTCCGCACGCTGACGAAGCTGCTCCGCGGCGAGCCGCCCGGGCCCGAGGGCTCGGCCTCCAAGCTCTTCTTCAGCGAGACCTGGCAGCACCTCCTCGAGCTGATCCTCGAGCTGGAAGGCCCCTACGCGCTCCTCTGGGAGGGGACCGACTGGGCGGTCGAGGGCGGCTACTGGCAGTTCCGCCACCTCCGCTCGCGCGGCGACACCATCGCCGCCGGCACCTCGGAAATCATGCGCAACATCATCGGCGAGCGCGTCCTCGGCCTGCCGAAGGGGTAGCGCAAGCATGGCCCGGAGGGTCCGGAAGGCTCGGCAAGACACCGAGACTCAGCGCCGGATGGACGAAGCCTGCAAGAAAATGGATGACTTGGGCGAAAAGCTGGGGGATTGGACCCCGTTCGGATCATCAGGCGCTTTCGGGACACCCGCTATGGCGGCGCGCACCGTAATCGGCCCTCTCGGACGAGAAAGGGCCCGTGATTCCCGCGGTTCACGCCCGCTACATCCTCGGCACCTCCTTCGGAATTGACCTGATCCGCGTCTCGATGAGCTACGGTTGATCTCGGAGCGTTATGACGCTAGAATTGCATCACAGTGATGCACAGAATGGTGCAACGGAGGCTACGGTGAAGGCGGTGACCTTGAGAAACCTCCCCCCGGAAGTGGTCCGGATTATTCGTCGGAAGGCCGAAGAGGAGGGGGTGAGCATGAACAAGGCGGTGATCCGCCTACTGGAGGAGAGTCTCGCGGTCGGAGTGAAGAAGGAGCGACTCCTTCATCATGAGCTGGATGCACTGGCCGGAGCGTGGACGGAAGAGGAAGCCTCGGCGTTCGAGAGGGCCCTCGCACAACAGCGCGCAATCGACCCGGACCTCTGGAAATGACGCGGGTCATGCTGGATACTTCAGCCTACTCAGCGTTTATGAGAGGTCATCCGGAGATCAAGCTAGCTTTCCAGCGGGCTGAAGAGATCTACCTCAATCCGATCATCCTGGGAGAATTGCTTGCCGGTTTCGCGAGAGGGAAGCACACAAGGAAGAATGAGCGGGAACTCAGGACATTTCTCACATCGCCGCGCGTGGAGCTGGTGGATGTTAATGAGGAGACGGCCGAGCGGTACGCAGTGATCCTCGATTCGCTCTGGCGCGCCGGAACCCCTATACCGACCAACGATATCTGGATCGCCGCGAGTGCCATGCAGTACGGGCTGCACGTACTGACCACCGACGCCCATTATCAGAAAGTGACCCAGGTGATTGTGGACTATGTTGGTCCATCCCGACTAGAGGAGTAGCACTCGCCACAGCATCGTCCTCCGGTTGAGGGACATGGAATTCAGCTGATCCGTCGTGCGGGCGAGATGTACCATGTCACGGAATGCCCAGGCGATCCGCCAACTGTCTCTGCTCCGGCAACTGGAGACCACCCGTGGTGCGACCCTTCAAGACCTGGCGAACACCCTGCCGGACGACTCCCGCAAACATCTGCGGACGATCCGCCGGGACCTCGAGGCCCTTGAGGCCGTCGGCTTTCCTCTCGTTACGGAGCGGGTGGACGGGCAGACGCGCTGGAAGCTCATCGAGGGCTACCGTCACATCCCCGCCCTCACGTTTTCGCCGACCGAACTGATGGCCCTCACGTTCAGCCGTCACCTGCTGAAGCCGCTGGAAGGCACCCAGATTCAGGCCTCCCTTGACTCCGCCCTGAACAAGGCCGCTGCAGCCCTGCCGCCTCCAGGGCTTGCCTACGTCAGACAGCTCCAGGACCTCTTCTCGGTGGGACTCGGACCTCACAAAACCTACCGCCACCACCGCCACACCATTGACCAGCTCACTCGGGCCATCTCCCAGGCGCGCACCGTCCAGATGCGGTACTACTCGGCCTCCCGGAACACGACCACCCGGCGCGAGGTCGATCCCTACCGCCTCTGGTATGCGGGCGGAGCCCTTTACCTCATTGCCTATGACCATCGGCGCCGGGAAGTACGTCTCTTCGCCGTGGATCGCATCCGATCCCTCACCCTCACTGACCACCCCTACCAGATGCCCCTGGGCTTCGACGTCGACGCCTACGTGCAGGACGCGCTGGTGATCATGCGAGGGAAGCCGATCGCGATAGAACTCCTGTTCGCCAAGCCCACGGCCGCCTGGGTCAAAGATCGGCTCTGGCACCCGAGCCAGCATTTCACCCAGCTCAAAGACGGGCGGTTAAGGATGACCTTGCAGGTGGCAGATACCCGCGAACTGGTGGGGTGGATCCTGAGCTTCGGGAGCGGCGTCCGCGTGATGCGACCCGACGCGCTGCGGACGCAGGTGAGGGAAGAGGCGCGGAAGATCGTTCGGGGAGCGACCGCTCCACAGCGATGACGCCAGACTGGAGATCAGCTGAAAAACGAACTAGGATTATTCGTAGCATCGCGCGACATGCTTCAGCAATACGGAGGGGTAAACCCATGAGACGACAAGAGCTTCTCGAACGAATTTCCATCGACCCCAACGTCTGTTTCGGGAAACCGTGCATTCGAGGCACCCGGATCTGGGTGTCGCTCATTCTCGATAACCTCGTAGAGGGTGTCAGCGAGAAAGAGCTACTCGAAGAGTACCCCCAACTGACGCCGGAAGACATCAGGGCCGCCATTGCTTATGGAGCTGAAATGGCCCGCGAGCGCTTCGTGGAGATCCCCCTAGAGAAGCGAGCATGAGGATTAAACTGGATGAAAACCTTGGCCCGAGAATCGCTCAGATCTTCCGCGATGCCGGCCACGACATCGCCACGGTCCGGGACCAGAGCCTCGAGGGAATCCAAGATGAGGCGCTCTACGAGCGATGTCGCCAGGAAGAACGATGCCTGGTGAGTCTTGACCTTGACTTCAGTAACGTCCTTCGTTTTCCGCCCGAGCCCACCGCCGGCCTCGCCGTGCTGAGACCGACGGGGCGGCCGACTCTCGCCACGCTGAATACTCTCGCTCGCCAGATGGTGCAAGCCCTTTCGACCGCGCCTATCACTGGCCGCCTGTGGATCATCGAGCTGGGGCGGGTTCGAATTCACGAACTCCCCGGCGAGAAGGAATAGCCGTTCGAGCCGGAGGGTGAGGATGCCCTTGCAGGTAGCAGATACCCGCGAACTCGTGGGGTGGATCCTGAGCTTCGGGAGCGGCTTCCGCGTGATACGACCTGAGGCGCTGCGGAAGCAGGTGAGGGAAGAGGCCCGGAAAATCCTGCGGCGAACTACCGATCAGACAATGACCGTCAGGCCGAGGCTGCGGAAATCCTCATCGAAGGCCAGGCAGGGCATGTGGTCGAGCAGCGTGGCGATCACGACGAAAGAGATGGCGTCGCAGAACGAGAGGCGGCGCTCCCGTCCGTACTGGCGAAAGACCTGCTCGGCTTCATGTCGTGCCCGATCACCGTACGTGACGATGCGGAGTTGAGGTTTCAGCTCGTTGAGAAAAGCCAGCGCCGCTTGGAAGTTCCGCCGGTACCGGAGGAGCGTCACCGTCTCGCTGATGATGTCCCAGGTGACGGTAAGAGCGGTCCCAGACGCTGTTGCCTCGGCCACGAGCTCTTCGGCCCGCGCGTGGTGGGCGTCGTCCGGGTCGAAACAGGCGTAAAAGAACGAGGTGTCGCAGAACACGCGGCGCGGCAGCGGCATCAGCGGATGATGCCGCCACGGCCGTAAAGGTGCTCCTTGACGTGCGCGGAAATGTCGGTCTTCCGGCCCCGGCGCTTCGGGAGCTTCCGCATCAGCTCCAGGAGCTTCCTGGCCGCCGCCCCTGGCTCGGGCTCCGGCAACGCCGCTCGCAGCTCCGCTACGACCTCATTCCGCACCGTGATCTGGATCGCCGTGCCCGCGTCTTTCCGCACCTGGCGCACCAGCTCCGGCAGCCGCCTTCGGGCCTCGCTGATCGAGATTTTCATGGCCCCACTCCCTTGGTCCGAAAGTCTGGGACAAGTGTACACGAGTGTACATCATAGGTCAATTCGCCCGTGACCCTGGATGAGGGGACACCCCACCGCGCCGGCATGCGCGCCCGCGGGGCCGATCACTCAGCCGGACCGAAGAGACGCCAGTCAGGGATCGCCCAGACACGTGGGACCAGTCGGTGAGTGGTTCACGCAAAGCCAGCGGTGGGTTCATCTGAGATGCCGAAAGGCGTTGAGCACTCAGTCATTCCCGCGAGGTCGACTATGTCAGCAAGTCTGTTCATCTGAGATGCCGAAAGGCGTTGAGCACGGCCCCCGGCGGCGTAGCGCCGCCCTTCGGGATGGCGGCGGAGGACACCTTGAGGCTTGACGGAGCCCTATGGCCTCTTCGAGCTGGCGGGCCGGGAAGGTTGGGATTCTCTCACATCCCTCCGCGGAGCCGGGAGTGATAGAGCACGGAGACCCGGTAGCTCTTCTCCCGGCCGGTGGGCGTGACCGGCACCTCGAAGTAGGCGCTTCCCCCAGCGGGGATGGGTCTGTCCACGTATCCGATGGTTTTGCCAACCACGGCCCCACCCTCGTCCAGCCCTTCGACCAGGAGCACCACGCCGACGGCGAATTCACCGTACTCGGAGGAGATACGGCCGACGATCCTGGCGGTGTGGTCAGGGCCGCGCTCGAGGCTCCACGTCAAGTTGAAGAAGCGCTCCTCCGGCCGGACCCCGAAGTTCTGGGCGCCCGCGCCGGTCACCGCCACCCCAAGGATGAGCCCCAGGATCAGCAGTGCTGCGCGCCAACCAAGGGAGATGCACACCGGCTACGATCCCTGGGGTTGATCCCTGAGGGGTTCCCGGAACTCGAAGAATTCCACCGTGACCCGGTACTGTCGCTCGGCGCCTGACGGGATGAACCGGATCTCGAACGGGGAGGCGCCACGGGGCGGGATGTCCCCCTGGACGTAGCCCCGCGCTCGGCTGACCACCTTCCCGGTTTGGTCCAATCCCTCCACCCGGAGGGTCACCCGAGTGGCCGGCTGGTCCGACAGATTCTGGACGTCGCCGAGGATCAGCATCCGGGACGGTCCCAGCCGTTCGGCGCTCCAGTTAAGCCGGAGCAGCCGGTCCGACTGGGGGGAATACCACTGGGCCGCGGCCGGACAAACGCCGAGCATCAGGGCGAGGGCTAGCGCCCCCGCGACAACGGGCCGCTTACTCATACCGGAGCGCCTCGATGGGGTCCAGGCGGGAGGCCTTTCGGGCCGGGTAGAAGCCGAAGAAGATTCCCACCGCCCCGGCAAAGCCGAAGGCGAGGAGGATCGCGTCGGGCTGGATCAGGGTGCGCCACTCGGCGAAATAGGCGATGCTGTAAGAGCCGGCCAGGCCCCCCCCGATTCCGATTCCGCCGCCGATCAGCGACAGGGTGACGGCTTCCACCAGGAACTGGGCCAGGATGTCTCGGCTCCGGGCTCCCACTGCCATCCTAAGACCGATCTCCCGAGTTCTCTCTGTCACGGAGACCAGCATGATATTCATGATCCCGATGCCGCCCACCAGGAGCGAGACCGAGGCGATGGCGGCCAGGAGCATCGTGAGAACCCGCGAGGACTCCTCCTGAGTCTGGAGGACCTCGGAGAGGTTTCTGAGCCAGAAGTCGTCGTCCTGGTACGGCTGGAGGCGGTGCCGCTGGCGAAGGAGGGCGCGGATCTGCTGCTCGGGTTCCTTCATGTCGCTGCCGTCGCGGACCTTGATCGAGATGGCGCTCACCGCCCGGGCGTTGGCCTGGATCACTACCATCACCTTCTTTTTTGCGGTGGAGAGCGGCATCAGGATGATGTCGTCCTGATCCTGCCCCCAGGTCGACTGCCCTTTGCGCTCCAGCACCCCGATGACGGTGAAGGGCACCTTCCGGATCCGGATCACCTGGCCCAGCGGATCGGAGTCGCCAAACAGGTTCTGCAGCACCGTTTCGCCGAGGAGCGCGACTTTGGTGGCCCCGTCGACGTCCTCCTGAGTCAAGGGCTTGCCCGTCACCAGCCCCCATTCGCGCGCCTCGAAGAACTCCGGCGTCACCCCCTGGACGATGGTGGACCAGTTGAGGTTTCCGTACACCACCTGGCCGCTCCCCCGCATAGAAGGTGCGGCGGCCTGGACGCTCGAGACTTCCCGCTGGATGGCCCAGGCATCATCCTCTGTGATGGTGAGCTGGGTGCCGTGGCCAAGGCGCACCCCGCCGGAGGTCACGGTGCCGGAGAGCACGATGATGAGGTTGGAGCCCAGGCTCTGGATCTGCTCGGCCACCCGGGCCTGGGCCCCGGCCCCTACCGCCACCATGGTGATGACCGCGCCCACGCCGATGATAATCCCCAGCATGGTGAGGGCGCTCCTGAGCTTGTTGACACGAAGCGCTCGAACCGCGATGCGCACGCTCGCCCAGACGTTCACGCGACCCTCGCACTCAGGGTAGGCTCCGCCTACCCGCTCGGGTGCCCGCTAAGGAGGCTCGCTCCGACTCGCGCATCCTCATGCCTCCGATTCCTCGGGGGGGAGCGTGGCCTCGAGCGCCCGGGCGTCCTTCGGCTCGGCCATGGGCGCGTCCCCGATCAGCTTGCCGTCGCGGAACGTGAGGATCCGCCGGGTGTACCGGGCGATGTCAGCCTCATGGGTGACGAGAACAATGGTGATCCCGCCCCGGTTCAACTCCTGGAACAGGGCCAGCAGCTCCACGCTGGTGCGCGTGTCGAGGTTGCCCGTGGGCTCGTCAGCCAGGATCAGGAGCGGGTCGTTAATCAGGGCGCGAGCAATCGCGACCCGCTGCTGTTGCCCTCCGGTCAGCTGGGCAGGGTGGTGATGCTCGCGGTCGGCCAGGCCCACAGCCCGAAGCTTGGCCTGGGCCTTGGGCCGGCGCTCGCGGGGCGCGGCGCCGTTGTAGAGCAGCGGCAGTTCCACGTTCTCCAGGGCACTCATCCTGGGCAGCAGGTTGAAGGTCTGAAACACGAACCCGATATTTCGATTCCGGATCCGCGCCAGCTGGTCCCGGCTGAGATTGGAGACGTCCTCGCCCTCGAAGAGGTATCGGCCAGCGGTCGGGGTGTCGAGGCAGCCCAGGAGGTTCATGAACGTGGACTTGCCTGAGCCCGACGGGCCCATCACGGCGACGAACTCGCCGGCCCGGATCCGGACCGACACGCCTCTGAGCGCGTGGACCACGTGGGTCCCGAGCCGGTAGTCCTTGACGAGCCCCTGGGTCTCGATGAGGAGGTCGGCCATCGCTAGAGCCTGAACCGCGGGCCGCTGCGGCTGTTCCCGCCGGGCCGGGGACCGGGGCGCTCGGTGGTCCCCACGATGAGCTCCTGGCCTTCGCGGAGGTCCCCCTCCAGCAGTTCGGTGAAGCTCCCGTCCGTGATCCCGAGCCGGATGGGCACAGGCTGGGGCTTGCCCTCAGGGCCCGCGATCCAGACCCGCCCCGCGAGCCCGTCGGGCGCCGGTCCCCGGGCGCTCCGGGCCTGGGCGCCTTGGCCCGCCCGCGGCCCGCCGTCGGGGTCGGTCCCCTGGGGGCGGAAGCGGAGCGCCGCGTTGGGGACCTTCAGCACGCTCGGCTTCTGCTCCACAACGACCCGCACGTTGGCTGTCATTCCGGGCAAGAGCTTGAGCTCAGAGTTCTGAGCGGAGACTACCACGTCGTAGGTCACCACGTTCTGAATCACCTGGGGCGCCTTCCGGATCTGCACGACGTCGCCGGCGAAGGTCTGGCCCGCGAAGGAGTCCACGGT
>JACQWB010000041.1 GCA_016209385.1 Candidatus Rokuibacteriota bacterium | reverse complement strand
CTCCCTCACCGGCCACCTCGTCTTCTCCACCCTCCACACCAACAGCGCCCCCGAAACCGTCATCCGCCTCCTCGACATGGGCATGGACCCCTTCAACTTCGCCGACGCCCTGCTCGGGGTCCTCGCCCAGCGCCTCGTCAAACGCGTCTGCGCCGACTGCAAAGAACCCTACCACCCCCCCAAGAAGGAGTACGAGGAGCTGGCCCGCGCCTACGGCGCGGAGGAGTTCGAGCGCCTCGCCAAGTACGACGACGCCTTCGTCCTCTACCGCGGCAAGGGCTGCCCCAACTGCAACAAGACCGGCTACCGCGGCCGCGCGGGCATCCACGAGCTCCTGGTCGCCACCGAGGAGGTCAAGCGGATGATCCAGACCAAGGCCAGAGTGACCGAGCTCCTCGCCGCGGCCAAAGAGGGCGGCATGACGACCCTCGTCCAGGACGGCATCATCAAATCCCTGGACGGGATCACCGACTTCAGACAGGTCAAGGCAGTCGCGATCAAGTAGGAGCTTCGTCCCGCCGTCGAGTCCCGCCCGGGGAGCAGGACCTCCGCGATGGACGCCCAGGCCGTCGGCTCGCCACTGAAGCGCCGCGAAGACCCCGGGCTCCTCACCGGGCAGGACCGCTACGTCGCCGACCTTCGCCTCCCGAGCGTCCTGCATCTGGCCTTCGCGCGGAGCCCCCACGCCCACGCCGAGATACGGAAGGTCGATACCGAGGCGGCACGCCGCACGCCGGGCGTCGTGGCGGTCCTGACCGCTGCGGATCTGAATCCCCACCTGGGCACGATCGCTATGATCATCCCCGTCGAGGCCTTCGACGAGGTGACCGCGCGGGAGCGTCAGGTGCTCGCCGAGGGCCGCGTGCGGTTCGTCGGCGAGCCCGTCGCGGCGGTCGTGGCCGACGACCCCTACCGGGCCGCCGATGCCCTGGAAGCTCTGAGCATCGAGTACCGACCGTTGCGCGCAGTGACGGATGCGGAGACCGCCCTCGACCCGGGGGCACCGCTCGTCTACGAGGAGCTCGGTACCAACCTCGCGATGCGTTGGTCCCGAACCGTCGGGGACGTCGACGCGGCGTTCGCCGGCGCGCCCGTGCTAGTCGAGGCCCGCATGACGAACCAGCGCGTGACGGCGGTGGCAATGGAACCGCGCGCCGTCGCCGCCGACTACGACGCGGCGACCGGCCAGCTCACGCTCTGGGCGAGCACCCAGAACCCGCACCTGCTGCGCGATTGGGTCGCCGAGCATCTGGGGATCGACGCCGAAAAGCTCCGGGTCATCGCCCCACAGGTGGGCGGAGGCTTCGGCTCGAAGATCGCGCTCTACCCCGAGGACCTGATCGTCGCCTTCCTGGCGCGGAAGCTCGGGCGCCCGGTGCGCTGGTCGGCGACGCGCCGCGAGGACCTCCAGGGGACCTCCCACGGGCGCGACATGGTGGCGCGGATGCGGCTTGCCGCCGACACGCGCGGCCGCATCCTGGCGCTCGATGCCCGCATCGTCGGAAACCTGGGGTGGTGCCTCTTCAGCGACGGCCCGTTCCTCCCGGTCCTGGCCGGACAGATGGCGACGGGCTGCTACGACATCCCGGCCGCCCGCGTCGAGGTGCTGGGCGTGTTCACCCACACGATGGGGACGGCCGCGTACCGGGGCGCCGGCCGTCCGGAGGCTGCCTACTTCATCGAGCGCACGATCACGCTCCTCGCCGACCGGCTCGGTCTGGATCCGACCGAGGTGCGCCGGCGGAACTTCGTCCGGCCCGAGGCCTTCCCTTATGAGACCGCGACGGGGGCGAGCTACGACAGCGGCAACTACGCCGGGGCCCTCGAGACGGCTCTGGAGCGGGCGGGCTACGCCGCCCTCAGGGCCGAGCAGGCGCGGGCGCGGCAGGAAGGGCGCCTCCTGGGAATCGGGCTCTCCAGCTACGTCGAGATGTGCGGCTTCGTCGACGAGGAGGTGAGCGACGTGGTCATCGGGCCCGACGCGCGCGTGACGGTGCTCACGGGCTCGTCACCGCACGGGCAGGGGCACGAGACGAGCTTCGCCCAGCTGGTCGCGGACGAGCTGCAGGTCCCGACTGAGCAGATCAGCGTGATCCACGGCGATACCAAGCTCATTCGCGCGGGCAGCGGGACTTACGGCAGCCGCAGCATCGCGCGCGGGGGCATGGCGGCCCTCGCCAACGCCCGCAGCGTGCGCGAGAAGGCGCGGCGCATCGCCGCCCACCTGCTGGAGGCCGCTGCCGACGACGTCGGGCTGGAGCACGGAGTGTTCCAGGTTCGGGGCGTCCCGGACCGACAAGTGAGCTGGCGTCAGGTCGCCGAGGCCGCCCACGGCGAGAAGCTCCCACCGGGCCTTGAGCCGGGCCTCGAGGCGAAGGAAGACTTCGTCGGAAGTGGGCTGCTCTACCCGTTCGGCTCGCATCTGGCCGTGGTCGAGGTCGAGCCCGACACCGGCCGCGTCCGCCTCCTGCGCTATGTCTCGGTCGACGACAGCGGCCTCCTCGTCAACCCCTTGCTCGCCGACGGCCAGGTCCACGGCGGCCTGGCCCAGGGCATCGGGCAGGCGCTCTACGAGGCGGTCGTCTACGACGAGACCGGTCAGCTCCTGAGCGGCTCGCTGATGGACTACGCCGTGCCCAAGGCCGCGGACCTCCCGAGCTTCGAGACCGCGCACACGGCCACGCCCTCCCCGCGGACCGAGCTGGGCGTGAAGGGCATCGGTGAGTCGGCCACCATCGGCTCCACGCCAGCGATCGCCAACGCCGTGCTGGACGCGTTGGCCCCGTTCGGCGTCCGGCATCTGGATCTCCCGCTGACTCCCGAGAAAGTCTGGCGCGCGATCGCCGGACCCGCGCCGCGCACGGCCTGACGCGAAGCCCTCACACGCCGCGCGCGAGCCGGAGATCGGCGGGTCTGGGGCGATCCTCACGGGAGGTCATCATCGAGCCGGTCAAGAAACTCGTGAAAGGATGCGACCCGGAGGTGAGGCTGGATCGTGCTGTCGCCCTCGGCCCCCTGTCGCGCCAGCCAGACCGTCACCATTCCCGCCGCGAGGCCGCCTTGGATATCCGTTTTCAGCCCGTCGCCGACCATGGCCGCCTCCCGGGGGCGGCAGCCGAGGCGCTCCAGCGCAGTCTTGAAGATCGGCGGCTCGGGTTTGCCGACGACCAGCGGGTGGACGCCCGAGGCGACAGCGATGGCCTCGGCCAGCGCTCCGTTCCCCGGGTCAAACTCCCCTTCCTCCAGCGGGAGGCGCGGGTCGAGGTTGACCGTGACGAAGCCCGCGCCCCGCGCGATGGCCTGGGCAGCCGCCTTCAGCTTGACGAAATCGAAGGTCGGGTCGTTGCCGACCGCGACGACCCGTGCCTCCCTCCACCGATCCAGCGGAACCGCGCGATGCCCGGCCGCCTCCACCATCGCCGCCATCTCGTGGCTGCCGAGCGCGAGCACGTCCGTCCGCCCGAAGTGTTCGGCGATGACCGGGCCCAGGAGCTCCAGCGCCGTCAGGACCTCGTGGCGCGCGGCCGGGATGCCGAGACGGTTCAACCGCTCCCCCACCGACTCGGGAAGCTCCCGCGAATTGTTGCTGAGGAACAGGAGCCGCTTTCCCCGCTGACGGAGCGCCTCCACGAACTCCCGAGCCCCGGGCAGGAGGACAGACCCGGCCCAGATACAGCCATCCAGATCGAACGCGAAGCCGCGGAGCTCAGCGAGCTTCACGACAGAGATTCGACTCTGATCGCCCGGTTCACTTGCCGATCCGCTACGTGACCCGTTTCCTCAGGTACGCCGAGAGCGCCTCGGAGACGGTCACGACCCCCAAGATGACCACAAGGATCAGCCCCACGCGGCTCCACTCGAGGCCCAGGATGGCGGTGTTCAGGACGAACCCGATTCCGCCCGCGCCGACGATGCCCAGGACCGTGGACTCGCGGATATTGATGTCCCAGCGGTAGATGCAGACGCCGGCGAAGACCGGGCGAATCTGAGGCACGATCCCGTAGAGGAGGACCTTGAAGCGCCCCGCGCCGGTCGCCGTGACCGCTTCGACCTGCCCGCGGTCGATCTCCTCGATCCCCTCGGCGAAAAGCTTCGAGACGAAGCCGATGGAGCGCACCGCGATGGCCAGCGCCCCGGCCAGGGACCCAGGCCCCACCACGACGATGAAGATCAGGGCCCAGATCAGCGAGTCCACCGACCGGCTCACCGACATGACCACGCGTCCGAAGGCGTAGGTCGCCCAGTTAAAAGTTGTGTTCCGCGCGGCGAGAAACGCAATCGGGAGCGACATGAGCACGGCCAGCGTGGTTCCCAGCGTCGCGATGTTGACGGTCTGAATCAGCGGGTCCACAAGCTCTCCGGCAAAGCCCCAGTCCGGCGGAAACATCCGGCCGAAGAGGTCGCGGACCTGGGCCGGCGAGGTCGCGACAAACTCCCATCGGATCCCCATGCCCCAGAGGGCCCAGAGCATGATCGCCGCGGCCACCAGCCGTCCGGCGACGCGGAGGGCGCTCTGGAATGGCGTGAACCGGCGCCACTCTCTCATTGCCGCTCGGAGGGGGGCACACCCACGCCGACCCCCCGCGCTGGCGCGCGGGTGTGGCGCGGGTACCCGCCCCTTCCGACACCTCCCCCCAGAGATTGGGCGGGCGAAGCCCGCGCTCGAACAGCCCTGGGCTCCTCCGGTGGGCAATCGCTGGTTAACCCTGCCTCCCTCATTGAACCCGCTTCCGCGCCACAGCGCTCACCGCCTCGCCCAGGAGCACGATGGCAATGATCACGAGTAGAATGGCCAGGGAGAAGTCGTAGTCGTAGCGCGCGAAAGAGTTGTAGAGCGTGGTCCCGATCCCGCCGGCGCCGACGATCCCGATGATCGTCGACTGCCGCAGGTGGACGTCCCACTGATAGACCGTGAGACCGATGATGCGGGGTAGGACCTGGGGGAGCACCCCGAAGACCAGCACCGCGGCTCGACTCGCGCCGGTTGCCCGGATCGCCTCCACCTGTCCGCGGTCGATGTTCTCGATCTGCTCGGCCAGGAGCTTCCCGAAGAACCCGATGGAGCCCCACGTCAGCGTGAGCATCCCCGCGAAGGCCCCGAACCCGACGGCCTTCACGAAGATAATGGCCACGATGATCTCGTGAAAGGTGCGCGCCAGGGAGATGATCCCCCGCCCGATCGCGTACACCGGAAGCGGGGCGAAGTTGCGCGCCGCCATCACCGCGATCGGGATTCCGATCAGCACGCCCAGGACCGTCGAAAGCGTCGCCATCTGGAGGCTCTCGACAATGCCTTCAACCAGGAGTTCCCAGCGCCCGAAGTCGGGCGGAAAGGCGCGGCCGAAGACGATCCCGGCCCGGCTGAGGCCCCGCGCGACCCGCGCCGGGTCTACGTGCAGGCTCAGAGCGTTCCAGAGAAGAAACGCCCCCAGCCCCAGCCAGAGGGCCGGCGCCATCCAGCGGGCGGGAAATGCCGACGGGGGACGCCAGTCAATCGCGACGGAAGATCGGCGCACGATAGCCGGACCTCGCTCACGCGCCCAGGGCTTCGGTCAGCTCTTCCCCTGCCCCGCGGTAGATCAGGTCCAGGGCCTCGCGCGTCAGGTCCCCCGGGGTGCCCTCGAACACGATCACGCCCTGATTGAGGCCGAGGACCCGCTGGGCGAACTGCCGGGCCAGCGGCACGTCGTGGATGTTGATCAGGGCCGGGATCTGCTCCTCAGCCGCGAGCCTGGTGATGAGAGTCATAATGGCCTCGGACGTTTTGGGATCCAGGCTCGACGTCGGCTCGTCGACCAGCAGGATCTTCGGCCGCTGCACCAGGGCCCGCGCGATGCCGACCCGCTGGCGCTGGCCGCCCGAAAGCTCGTCGGCCCGCTTGTTCTCGAACCCGGCCAGCCCGACGCGCGCCAGCGTCTCGAAGGCCAGCCCCACGTCCCCGGGGGGGAACTTCCGGCGCCAGGCTTGCCAGAGGCCCACGTAGCCCAGGCGTCCGGACAGGACATTCTCCATCACGGTCAGTCGTTCCACCAGGTTGAACTCCTGGAAGATCATCCCCATCTGACGCCGGGCACGCCGGAGCTCCGCGTCCTTCAGCGTGGTGATCTCCAGGCCGTCGAGCCGCACGGAGCCGGCGTCGGGCTCCACGAGCCGGTTGATGCAGCGGATCAGGGTACTCTTGCCGGCACCCGAGGGGCCGATGACGAAGACGACCTCGGTCGCCTTCACGGTCAGCGAGACACCCCGCAGGGCGCGGTCGCCGGTGGGGTAGGTCTTGACGAGGCCCGCCACCTCCAGCATGAGGGGGGCGGGCTACTCTCCTCGCTTGGCCGGCTTCTGGAGCTTCTTGTACTCGGGCGAGTCCTTCGTGTAGACGATCCCGTTGGCTTCCTGGATCCCGACAACCGCCTCCCAGTTCTTCTTGTACGAGACCGGAACGAACCGGGTATACCTGGGAGGCTTCCACTCCTTGGCGAGGCTGGACCCTTCGATCTTGAAAGTGGCAAACGCCTCCTTGATTTTCTCGGCGAGCTTGAGGTCCAGGTCATGCGCGTAGGACCAGCCGGCCACGGGGAACAGGGGGGAGGTGTACACCACCTTGTAGTCCGTCTTCTTCACTACCCCGCGATTCACCATCCGCTCGAGGACGGTGTCCGCCACCGCCGCGGCGTCGTAGTCGCCGTTCACGACGCCGAGGATACTGTTGTCGTGCTTGCCAGTGAAGCCGATCTGATAGTCCCTTCCCGGGACCACCCCCATCTTCGAGAAGAAGTAGACGGGAGCCTGGTGGCCTGAGTTGGAAGTCTGCGAGACATGGGCCACGCGCTTCCCCTTGAGGTCGGCGACGGAGTTGATCCTGTCATTGCTGGCCTGGGTGATGATGATCAGGTGGTAGCCGGCCCCACCTTGCTCGGTCCCCATCACCGCAAACGGGACCGCGCCGGCCAGGTTCACCGCGAAGGGGACCGACCCGGTGGAGTAGCCGGTGATATGAAGTCGCCCCGAGCGCATCGCCTCGATCTGGGCCGCGTAGTTCTGGGGGCCGAAGTACTGGGTCTTTTTCCCCGTCGCCTTCTCGATGTGGCGGAGCAGGTCGGAGAAGGCTGTGACGTACACCGCCGGGTCCTCGACGGGGACGTAGGCGAAGATCAGGGTGTCCGGGTTGAGCAGTTTCTTGGGATCCTTCGGCGGATCGGCGACCAGGTCGCGATCCTCGTCGCAGTAGAGGACATCGAGCTTGCCCCGGTTGGCGCACTGCTCCGCCGCCTGAGGCACGCCCGTCTGAAGGAGCACGACGAGGGCGAAGAGCCATGGGAGGGTACGGACGGTACGCATCAGCCCTGACCTCCGGGAACGGCGATTTTCTTCCGGGTTGAGCGTAATGATCTCCAGAAGCGATGTCAAGGCGGCGCGCGGCCCGTGGCTGATGATCGTGAGAACCTACAGAAAGTGTAGCAGTCTCCCCAATAATCGATACTGTCGGCTCACTGGATGAAAATTTGCCAGGACCAAGACCCTGTTTTTCCTGGCCTCTGACAAGGTGGCGCTCAGGCATCGGATTTGCTGGACGCTTACGCTCGACAAGGGTGGCTTCGCCAAGCTCGCAACAATCAGTCAGGAGGGGCGAAAAACCCCTATGAGAGTCGGAAAGCTACTGCTCCTGAGCGCGGCACTCCTCGGTACCCTCTGGCTGCCGCTTCGCGTCGCGGCGGGCGAGCTCTACACGCTCGACTTCCGGGCGACGGCCAACGCCCCGGCGGGCGCGCAGGGCACGATAACCCTCAAGGTCGTGAATGGCGAAACGGTCGTCCACTTCCGGGTGAGAGGAGCCCGCCCGCACACGATTTACACGATCTGGATCGTATACAACGTCTTGGTGTGGCCCGTTCCCACCTCGGGGCACGAAGTGCCCTCCTGTTCCGCATCTGAGCCCGACGCGAAGGAGGAGTGCACGGCACTGGCGGTGGCGGCGGGCGGGACGAGCTGGACCGGGCGCCCGGACTTCCCGAGGGAGGGCAACGGTGTCGCCCCGCTCGCTAGGCTGGACGACGCGTTTACGTCTGGCATGGGGCTCGATCCCGGGGCGGTGTTCTTCACAAACGACCGGGGCGACGGGGAGACGCAGGTCAGGCTGGATTACGACCTCATCCGCGCGGCACCGGTGGCCAACAAGGACGTCATCCGCCAGTGTGTGCCGGGCCCGGTCGCCGTCGGCGCGGACGGCAAGGCGACCTGCCCGGCCTCCTCGCAGTCGATCCGAGTCACCACGACCTGGCTGAGGACCTACATTGGGCAGGTGACGGACCCGGCCACGGAGTGCGCAAACTACGATCCGGCGCTCGAGCCCGGGGTGCGCTTCTGGCAGTGCATCGATCCGGCGACCGTGGACCCCAGGACGGGCAACGGCCTGCCGCGAGTGCCGCGGTTCACCTTCAACCACTTCCGGCTGGCCGCCCATCCCGATGCCCTCACCCACGGGTTCATCGGGGGCAACCACGAGGACCACGTGATCGACATGGTCGGCCGCCACGCCGACCTCGCGCCCAAGCCGTAGCGCGCGAGACACCCGTCAGGAATTCTCCGGGTCCGGACTACGAGCGTGTCGGAGTAACGCCCTTCGAGCGCGGGCTTCGCCCGCGCAACCAATTCCTGGGGGAGGCTTCGGAGGGGGCCGTGGAGGCCCCCTCCGATTATCTACGAGCGAGCGGGGGACGGCTTCGCCCTCAGGACCTCGTCGACGACCCGGTAGATCCGCTCGATGCTCAGCGGCTTGGTAATGACAGGCCGGCCCGCCTTCTGCAGGAACTCCTGAGTCTCGGCGCTCATGGTGTCGCCGGTCACGAAGATGACGCGGGCGGCCTGCGCAGGACTCCGCGACAGGATCCAGCGCCAGACGTCCTTGCCGTGGATGTCCGGCAGCCGTAGATCGAGGGTCACGAGATCGTAGGCCTGCCCCTCCAGCTTGGCGATCGCCTCCTGTCCCGTCGCCGCGCTCTCCACGTGATGGCCCAAGCCGCTGAACAGGTCCGTGAGCAGCGACCGCAAGCTCGCCTCGTCGTCCACGACCAGGGTGCGCACGCCAGACCCGGCGGTCACGAGCTCTGGGGAGGAGGACTCGAGCGGCTCCGCGCCCTCCCCGATCGGAAGCTCAACCGTAAACCGGGCCCCTGACCCCGCAACGTTGTGGACCTTCATCCGGCCTCCGTGGGCCTCGACGATCCCGATCGAGAGGCTCAACCCCAACCCGGTTCCCTCTCCCGTCCCCTTCGTCGTGAAGAACGGGTCGAAGACCCGGCCGAGGTGCTCCGGGGGGATGCCGGGCCCGTCATCCTCGACCTCGATGGCGACGCCGGAGCCACGCGGGAACGAGCGCACCGTGAGCGTGCCGCGACCGTGGGCGATCTTCATCGCGTGGGTGGCGTTGGTGAAGAGGTTCAGGAAGACCTGCTGGAGCTGGTGCGAGTCCCCCCAGATCTCGGGCAGGGCTGCCGCGAACTCCTTGACCACGCGAATGTTGTTGAGGTCGAAGTCGGGGGCCTGAAGCGTGAGGGTGGCGTTGATCACCTCGTTGAGGTTCACGCGCCGCCGCTCGGCGGGCCTGCGCCGGGCGAAGGCGAGGAGGTCCCTGATGATCCGGGAGGCGCGCTCGCACTCCTCCTCGATCACTTCCACCCGCCTTCGGATCGGGTCGGGCAGCACCTGGCGCTGCTTCAGGAGCTGAACGGAGAGCAGGATCGTCGAAAGCGGGCTGTTCAGCTCGTGGGCCATCCCCGAGAGGAGCGTCCCCAGAGCCGTGAGCTTATCGGCCTGGATTAGCTGCGCCTGCGTCTCCTGGAGGCGCCGGAGATTGGCCTGGAGCTCGGCGTACAGGCGGACCTTCTCCAGCGCCAGCGCGGTCTGCTGGGCCAGGCTCAGGAGCACCCGACTCTCCTCGTCGCTGAAGTCGTGCGGCCCCCGGTAGTAGGCGCCCATGACGCCGATCGGCTGGTCTCGGACCCCGAGCGGAACCGCGAGGCCGGCGCGCACGCCGTGCGCGGAAAGATAGGGCGGGATGGCGAAGCGGCGTTCCTGGGAGAGGTCCCCGACCTGGACCACCTCCCGGTGGAGGAAGGCGTAGCCGGCGAACGACTCGGCCGAGGGCGACACGGTGATCACGCCGACGGTCCCGGGCTCCCACCCGAGACCGGCCTCCATGCGGAGCAAGTCGGCTTTCGGATCGAAGAGGAAGAGGTTCACGTAGTCCGCCTGGACCAGGTTGCGGGCCAGCCGCACGGCGTCGCTGAGGATCTCCTCCTCCCCGGTCGCCTCGAGGAGCCGCTGGCAGAAGTCACGGAGCGCCGCGTCGTTCCGGGCCTTGACGGCGAGCTGGTCGAAGGCCCGGGCGTTCTCGATGGCGACGGCCACCTGGGTACCGAAGGCGGAGAGGAGCTGAACGTCGGTGTCGGCGAACTGCCGCTCTTCCCTGAAGTAGACCGAGAGCGTCCCGAAGACCTCGCCGCTCTTGATCTCGAGCGGGATCGTCAGACCGGCCTTGAGGCCCTCCCGGCGCACGCGCTCCCGGATCTCTGCGGGAAGCGGGACACGGTCATCCTCCTGGAGGTTCGCTGTCCACACGGGCCGGCGCCCCGCGACAGCCAGACCGCCCAGCCCCGTATCGATGGGAAGCTCGAGACCGGAGACGAACTCCGGGGTGATCCGCCCCGCGTGTGCCACCGCCCGAAGGATCTGGGCCTTGGGGTCGAGCCGGAAGAGGACGGCGCCATCGGCTCCCGACACCTCGCGAGCCTTGGTCGCAATGGTCTCGACGATCTGGTGGGGATCCAGGCTCGTGACCAGCGCCTGCCCGGCGGTGTGGAGGCCCTCCAGGTCCCGCATCCGCGCCCGGGCCTCCCGGTAGAGCCAGACCTGCTCGCGGAGGAGACCGACGAAGATCACGCCGACGCCGAGCGGCCGGGCAAGCCCCGCCAGATACCAGCTGATCCCGTAGCGGAACGGGTAGACGAGCCAGCCCGCCAGGACCAGCAACCAGATGAACGCGGCGAGGACGAGGAACCCCGCGAACCAGTCGGGTTCCTCCTTCGAGGCCTTCCTCCACCCTCTCCGGAGCCCTCCCCAGAGCGCCCAGATCGCGACCAGGCCGTTGGTCACCCCCGCGGCGGCGATCGCGAACGGGGTGAGGCGCCCGGGTTTCATCACCAGCGACGGCAGGAGCGGGCGGATCTCGATGACGGTGATCACGAGTAGCACAGCGAGGCAGAAGAGGCCGACCCCGCTCCAGAGCCGCGCGCGGTCGGTCAGCGGGAACTGCCGGTCGCCGGAGTGCGCGGCCAGACCGATGCCGACGAAGCCGGCCAGGTAGCTGAGGAAGAAGAAGTACGGAGCCACACCGGGATTGACGCCCGGCGTGCCCGGATAATCCGGTTGGGCCAGGATATGGGCGAGGGCCAGGAGCGCGGCGAGCCACAGGGTCATGCCGAGCGCGACGGAGCGGAAGTCCTGGCGGAGACGATGGCGCTCGGCGCAGAGGTATGCGACGCCGATGGCAACCAGGACGAAGGGGACATCGAAGATCGGAACGGCGTAGGGAATCGGAAACCGGTACGGTCGGAGGAGCGGGGTGAAGATCAGGATGGCCAGGTAGGCCGCGCCGAGGAGGGCGATGGCGAGGAGCAGGACGGGGAAGGTTCTCCCGGGCTCCCTCCGGAAACGGGTCACAGCTGGCTCTTCTTCCGACATCGTCCGACCCTCCTCGCTTCGACCACCGCCGCCATCGCCATTCGTCGCGCCATGACCCCGGGTTGCCCGGGTGCGAGCGCACGCCCGCTCCCTGCCACTCGACGCGCCTACGCCGACGATATCATCAGGAACACCCCGCCTCCTAGTGTCGTCTCGGAGCGCGGGCTTCGCCCGCGCAACCAACTCGGGCCTCGCCTCGTGGCTCTCCTCGCCTGCGGCTCGTCGGCAGCCCCTCGGCTCGAACCGCCATTCCTGGGGGTGGCCTCGGAGGGGGCCGTCGAGGCCCCCTCCGATTGTTCTAGTGTCCGACGCCGAGCCCTCGAACGAGGGCGTAGCTGATCGCCCCCAGGGACACAGCTCCCAGGAAGCCAACGAGGAGCGGCGCGCCGCCGACCTTGCGGAGGGCCGCGAGCCGAGTGTTCAATCCAATGCCCGCCATGGCGATGAGAATCGAAACCCTGGCCGCCCACGCGGCGGCGTCCAGCGTCCGCTCCCAGAGGTCACGCGGCAGGATTTCGAGCTGATCGACCAGCGAGCGCACCCCGACCAGCAGGAGAAAGCCGAAAAGAAACGCGGGGACGGCCTTCCGGTAGTCCCCGCCGCGGAGCCGCGTTCCGGCCGCCGAGGCCTTTTGTCTGGCCCACCAGAGCCCGAGGAGGAGTACCGCCGGAATCATGAAGAGGTTCCGGGTCATCTTGACGACCGTGGCTCCCGGGATGGCGCCGTTTCCGTAGATGGATGCCGCGCCGATCACCTGGGGGGTCGCGGGGACGGCGGTGCCCACCCAGATCCCGAACTCGGCGTCGCCCATGCCGACGGCGGCGCCGACGAGGGGGAGCGTGAGCAGGGCCAGGACGCCCAGCACCGAGATCGTCCCGATCGCGTAGGACACCTCTTCGTCCCGGGCCTCGATCGCCGGCGCCGCCATCGCGATGGCGGTCGAGCCGCAGATCGTCGTGCCGACCGCGATCAGGATGCCGAGGCCCCGGGCCACACCCAGCCGCTTCGCGATCACGTGGATCAGAACGGGCGCGGTCAGCAGGCAAACGCCGACGACCGCGAGCGCCTGCGCGCCGAGGCGGATCGCCTGGTGGAAGGCCAGGCCGAGCCCCAGCAGGACGACCCCGGCCTTGAGCGCGGCTTCGTAGCTCTTGATCCCCGTGTCACAGGCCGCGGGCACCCACCCGGTGTTCCGCAGAAGAAGGCCCAGGATGATGGCAAGGGTGACCGGCTCCACCGGGCTCCTCCCGCCGACTGCGATCGAGGATGCCAGGAGGTCTGCCAGGACGGAGCACCCGGCCGCCACGGCGATCATCAGCACCCAGCCCGGAAGCGGGCCCGGGACTGCTCCTGCGATTGTCGCAACCTGAGCGCGCACCGCCATCTCGCGTCCGTCCCTAATCGAAAAAGCCCTGGACCGGACCAGGGCTTGTTCGTCGAATCGACCGGAGCCGCTACTGCTTCAGCGCGAGGTCGGCGTAGCGACCGACCATATCGATGATGTGGTCGACGGGGTCGCCGCCGATGAACCCGTGGGTGAGGGCATCCGGATGAGCGGCCAGACGGAAGTGGTTGAAGACGAACCGGGGTACTCTCGGCAGGCCGTTCCCCGTCTTCGGATCCACCGTGGCGGGATCGATGCACTGCCAGAAAAAGACCCCTGGGAATCCCTCGATGTAGTTTGCGCACTCCGTAGCCGGATCGTTCACCTGCCCGATGTAGGTCCTCAGCCAGGTCGTGGTGACTCGGATCGACTCCGACGGCGCGGGGCAGGTCGGCTTCCCAGCCGCGTCGACGCCGGGTGGGCCCGGCACACACTGGCGAATGACGTCCTTATTGGCCACCGGCGCCTCCCTGACGAGATCGTAGTCCAGCTTCACCTGCACCTCCCCGTCACCTCGATCGTTAGTAAAGAACACAGCCCCGGGATCGAGCCCCATTCCACTCGTAAACGCGTCGTCCAGCCTGGCGAGTGGCGCCACCGCGTTCCCTTCCGGCGGGAATCCTGCAGGCGCACCGGAGGCGACCTTGCCCTCGGCATCGGCCGGAATCACTCCGTTGACAGGACCGTCCCTCAGCACATTAAAAACGATCCAGATCGTGTAGATGGTGTGCGGACGGGCCCCTCTCACCCGGAAATGCACGACCGTTTCGCCCTTCACGACCTTGAGGGCCATCGTCCCCCGGGCTTCCGGAAAGTTGGCCGTCGGCAGGAACTCGAGCGTGTAAAGCTCGGCGGGCCCGGCGATGCTCTGAGGGACCGCGGCCAGTAAGCCGAGGAGGACGATGATCGGGAGGACCAGCGTTAGAGGTCTCATGGCTGCCTTCTCCTCTCCGTTCCGCGGGAGCACCGCGACTCCGGGGTCGGTCATCGCAGGGCTCCCACCAGGCGGGCCACCTCAGCCTGAAGGTCTGCGAGCTGAAGGGGCTTTTGAAGAAAGCCGTCGGCGCCCGCCTCGAGGATCTGCTCTCGGACGTTCCCTTCCGGGTACGCCGTGATCGCCAGGATCTTGGTGAAGTTCGTGGCCGGGTCGGCCTTCACCTTCCGACAGACCTGAAAGCCGTCCAGGCCCGGCATGCGGAGGTCAAGGACGAGGACGTGGGGCCTGAAGGTTCCCACCTTGATCAGGCCTTCGTAGCCATCCTGGGCGGCCTCGACCTTGTAGCCCGAGTCCAGGCTCAGGGCCTCCACCAGCACACTCAGGAGGTTTGGATCGTCATCCACGATAAGAATGCGCGGAGGCCCTTCGGCGATCTCGGGGATCTTCTGGACGGTCTGAAAGCGCTTCAGTTCCTCGTCCGTGACCCGGTAGTGTCCGCCCACAGTCCTGAAGGCCAGCAGGTGTCCGTCACGAATCCAGCGCTTGACTGTCGGGATCGTCACCTGACACGCCGAAGCAATGTCACCCGTTGTGAGGAATCGCATGGCCAGATGGCTTACAGAAAATTCATAGTTTTTAGAACGTGTACTATTTCCACTTTTTTTACTTCAGTGCTAAAGGCTTGTCAAGCCCAAAATTCGGCTCGGCGCGATTTTTTATAAGTAGCTTGAAAAAAAGAGGAAACTAGCCAACTTCCGCAGTTCGGTAGCGGACAGGGCGACTTTCGCGGCTGGCCGAATTCGTTTCGTTTCCATTTCGCCTATAAGGGTGAGCTTGGGAAAGAAACGAATTTCAGGCCGGTGGCCGGGCCGCCGACCCCCTGGCGTCAGAGCCCCTGCCGGTTCCCTGGGGCTTGGAGCCCTTCCTCCTGGAAGGCGGACTCGCCCTGCTCGTCGCCTCGATGAAGGAGACCACAACCCGGAAAGCGCTCGAAGCCCTCGGCTCACGGGTAGTGCGGGAAGGCGGGAGAGGAGGGGCAACCCCCACGGGCTGTTTCAGATTCGATTCCTTCCCAACCCGTCCCTATAGGGGGAAGAAACGAATTTGACCACCCCGGTCGAAGCAGTCGCGTGGCGGGACGCCGAGGAGGAGTGGGCGGGGCCCATCGCCTGGAACCTTTTCGGCGCCGCCGCCTGTTACTGAGAAAGAGACACGCCAAAAACGGAGGGGCGTAATGAATAGGAACGCTATCGCGACCCTCGCAACCGTAATCGCCCTGGCGACAAGCGCAGCCTGGGCTCAGAACTTCGGGAGCCCGCAAGAGCGGTACCTGAAGGTCGAGTGGGAAGTGGGGCGGACCCGGACCGGCAGCCCCGTCGTCGCCGGTTACATCCACAACGACCGCGGCATCTGGGCCGCGAACGTCCGTCTCCTGGTCGAGGAGCTGGACAGCGCCGGCCGACCGGTCACCAAGACCCTGGGGTACGCGAGCTCGGACGTTCCGCCCAACGGGCGGGCGTACTTCGAGGTACCCGTGCAACGCGGAGGAGCAACCTACCGCGTGACGGTGGACTCTTTCGACTGGCTCCTGGGAGGCCCCAGCGGGTAAAGGAACGCCGCGCGCCGCAGCAGCCATTTCGGAAGATAAGCCAGTAGCCACGCGGTAAAGCCTCGCCGGGGTTGCCCGTCGGTCCTGCCAGCGTTTCTCGCGCAGGGCACGCTATTTTCGCACTCGCAGAAAAGTCTTGACTTCAGCCGTATCTGTGTG
>JACQWB010000040.1 GCA_016209385.1 Candidatus Rokuibacteriota bacterium | reverse complement strand
TCGTGGGGCGCCATCCCGGGATGGTGCGCAACTACGAGCTGATCGCGCAGGTGGCCCAGACGACGGCCCCCGTGCTCATCACCGGGGAGAGCGGCACCGGCAAGGAGCTGATCGCCCGCGCGATCCACCGCCAGGGGCCCCGGCGCGAGCAGCCCTTCGTGGCCGTGAACCTGGCCGCGATCCCGGAGCCGTTGCTCGAGTCCGAGCTGTTCGGCTACGAGAAGGGAGCCTTCACCGGCGCGCAGGCGAAGAAGCTTGGGAAGTTCGAGCTGGCCCACGGGGGCAGCCTGTTCCTGGACGAGGTCGGGAGTCTCCGCGTAGACCTCCAGGCCAAGCTCCTCCGGGTCCTCCAGGAGCGCGAGGTGGAGCGCCTCGGCGGCACCCGGATCATCAAGATCAACGTGAGGTTCCTCGCGGCGACCAACCTGGATCTCCGTCGCGCGGTAAAGGAGCGCACCTTCCGGGAAGACCTCTACTACCGGCTCAACGTGGTGCCCATTGAAGTGCCGCCCCTCCGTGAGCACCGGGAGGACATCCGGCTCCTGGTGGACCACTTCATCCGCAAGTACAACCACGAGTTCGGCAAGGAGGTGCGCGGGATCTCCCGCGGGGCGCTGCCGATGCTCCTGAACTACTCCTGGCCCGGAAACGTGCGGGAGCTGGAGAACATCATCGAGCGCTCGGTCGCGCTGGCCACGGGCCCCGTCCTCTCCCTGGACAACCTCCCGCTCGACCTCGCCCTCGCGAACCACGCGGGCCCGGGGGCCGCCGACGCGCCACCCACGCTCAAGGTGGCGCGCGAGCAGTTCGAGCTCCAGTTCATCCTGCGCGTGCTGGAGCGCGTGGAGTGGAACCAGAGCCGGGCGGCGCGGCTCCTGGGCCTCCACCGCAACACGCTCCTCGCCAAGCTAGCGGCCTGGGGCGTCCGGCGCACCGACGGGATCGAGCCGGGCTTCGCCCCTCCCAACGAAGCCACGGGACCTACCCTGCAGTGACCGATTTTTTCGTTGACAAAGGTGGACTGCGCTGCTAGAAAATGGACCACAGGCCGTTGCGGTTGACTAGAAACTTGCTCAGCGCGGGAGAACGTGATGCAACAGCAAGGCCTCTCAGGGAGTGGTGCTCTGGGAGGCCTTCTTCTTTTCATGGCGACGTTGTTCGGCGCGACCCTGGCTGTCGGCCTGGTGAGCGCGCCGGCGTCGGCCCAGCAGGCGGAGGCAGAGGTCTTCGTCGCCCAGGCAATCCTCGCCTACGAGGAAAAGCGTTACGAGGATGCGCTAGCCGCGCTGGGCCAGGCCCTGGAGCTGGACCCGAACAACGTGGACGCCCTCTACTACACGGGCCTCGTGCGCGTGGCTCTCGGGCGCTTCGACCAGGCTGTCGAAGCCCTCGAGCGCGCGCGGACCCGTGACCCGAAGGATCAGACCGTCCTCTTCCAGCTCGGGGTGGTTTACTTCAGCCTGGAGAAGTACGAGCAGGCCCAGCTCCTTCTGGAGCAGGTCTTTACCGTCAATCCAAGGTTGGATGGCCTCGGGTACTATGTGGGGTTCATGCGCTACCGGAAGAAGGATTATCAGGGGGCCCTCCGGGCTTTCCGCGCAGGAGCGACGACTGATCCCAACATCCAGCAGCTCACCCGGTTCTATTCAGGCCTGGCGCTCGGGATCTTGGGACTCCCTGAGCGAGCCGCCGCCGAGATCGAGGAGGCCCTCCGGCTTCAGCCCGCCTCGCCGCTCACCGGTCCCGCCGAACGCCTGCGGGAGGCCGTTGTCGCAGCCCGGGAAAAGGAGCGGCGGTTCAGGGCTGAGGTTCGCGTCGGCGGTTTCTTCGATGACAACGTCTCCGTCAACCCAGAGCCCAGCGCGGACGCGCTCGTCCAGGTGCTGCGGCAGCAGAAGCATGAGAGTCCGGGGTGGCTAGCCAGTCTCCGGTTGGACTACGCGTTTCTCCGGATCGGGTCGGTGGAGGCCACGGCCACGTACTCGTTCTTCACCACTTACAACAACGACCTCCCGAGCTTCAATATCGTGGATCACCTGGGCGGCCTCGGCGTCACCTACCGGAGTACGGTGGGAGCGCTCCCCTATCAACTGGCGCTCCAGTACGCCTACGATTTTCTCACCCTGGACGACGACGAGTTCGTCCAGCGGCATACCGTGGCGCCGGTGGCGGCTTTGGTCGAGAACCTCAACAACCTCACCGCCCTCCAGCTCCGGTATCAGAACAAGCAGTTCGCTAACGACACGAACATCCCCAGAGAGGACAAGCGCGACGGCAACAACTGGATGGCTGGCCTCACCCATATCTTCCGTTTCGAAGGCGACAAGCATCTCCTCAAGCTCGGATACCAGTGGGACTTCGACGACACCGAAGGGCCGAGCCGTCGCGGGAAGAATTTCAGCTACCTAGGGCATCGGGTCCTTGCGGGCCTCCAGTACACGCTGCCCTGGGCGGGGCTGCGCTTTAAATACGACTTCGACATCCACCTGCGGGATTACCGGAACACGAACACGCTGCTCCCCGTGGCGAGCCCGAACACGAAGGAGCGGTTCGACACCGAGTCCACGCA
This sequence comes from Candidatus Rokuibacteriota bacterium, assembly GCA_016209385.1. Lineage (NCBI taxonomy): Bacteria > Candidatus Rokuibacteriota > Candidatus Rokuibacteriota bacterium. The sequence goes on along the minus strand of JACQWB010000040.1, from coordinate 32,749 downwards.
TATGGTCGGGCTCACGCTTCCCCTCCCCTACGACCTCACCCTGGCCGCCGAGTATCAGCGGATCGTGAGCCGCTCCAACCTGGCGGTCTTCAGTTTTGACCGCAACGTGGTCTCGCTCTCCCTGATCTGGTCCTACTAGCCCTCCCGGCTTCCCGCGGCTGAACACCGCGATCTCCCGGCGCCCGTCGTCGCCGGGGTCCCGGCCCGAGAGCTCTTCAGCGAGTACACGCCGCGACGACTTGAAGCCGGAAGCGTCGCAGGAAGCCGTAAGGGCGTGGTACGCTGTCTCGGCCCGGCGGGCGGGCCCCAGGCCGCGCTGGAGTACCCAAGGAGGGTTGGAGTGGCTAAAAGGACGAAAAGCCTTGTAGCAGGGCGCACCATCAACAGGTCATGGTCATCAGGGCACCTGGAGCGCCTTGAGTCCCGCCGCGACGTGGCCACGCGCCTCCACCACCTTGGCCCGGGAGCGTTTCTCCTGGACCTCAACCAGCTCTACCGCAGCCACCAGCTCGCGCCGACCCTGCGGGCCTTCCCGGAGGAGTTGGAGCCGCAGCCCCGGGACTGCACCCTCAGCGGTTCCGACGTTGAGCGTGACGTCCCCGTTGCTTACCTCCACCACCCGAGCCCGAAGCGGATAGGCGCGAACCAGCCGCTGCGTAAGCTGCTTGCCCACCAGCTCCGCGGCCTCGCGGCTTGGCTGGCTCAATGGGAAAGCCTGAGCCACGGACGCGGTCACGGCCGAAGTCTCGGTCTCGATGACCCGGAGCGTCAGTTGCCACTCGCCACCCCCGGCTGCGATGCTCCCCACCGAGATCAGGCGCGCCGAGAGCAACCGCCCGAGCCGAAGCGCGGTCTGGGGATCGACGAGGACAGAGGTGCTCAGCTTCAGCTCGTTCAGGAGCTTGTCGAGCACGTTCCGCTCCACCAGGCGGACCCGGGTCTCTGCCTCAAGCACCTGACCCAGCTTGAGGAGGAAGAAGTCGTGCTCCCCTTCGCGAAACGGCACGCGCCCGCGGGTTTCCAGCCCAATGAAGGAGAGGGTGAGGGGCTTTGAAGTCCACTCGTCTGGGTCGGCCGGGAGGCGAACCACGTCGCCCCGCTTGTAGCGCTGCGTTAACTCTTCCACCAGCTCATTGACGCGGCGCTGACGCTCACGATCCTTGGTGAGGGTCTCCGCTTCCCGGCTCTCTTTCAAGAGCGTCTGAACCATGGGGTCGTCAGGTCGGAGCGCAGCGGCCTTTTCGAAGAGCCCCACGGCCTCAGCGTGCCGCCCCTGTCGTCGGAGGAGCGCACCCAGATTGCTCAGGCTCTCCCAGTTCTGGGGGTCGAGCTCCTGCGCCTTGGCATAGGCTGTCGCAGCCCGGTCCGTATGCCCCCGCTCAGCCGCCAGCCGCCCGACCCGATTGTAGGCCGTAGCCTGCTGGGCCGCCGTCACCCCCGAGAGGGCCAGCACTGCCTCGTAGGCCCCTCCGGCGTGCTCAAGGTCGCCCTTGAGGAGCCGGACGTCGCCCTGGATGAGCAGGCAACTGGCGCGCCGGGAATCCAGTCGCAGGGCATCGGCGCAAAGACTCTCAGCTTTGGCCAGCTCGTTCTGCTTGAGCGCTACGGCTGCCAGCCCCTCGTACGCCACCGCTGGACGGGCTCCCACCAACGCCTGAAAGTCCCGCGCTGCCTCCTCGAGCTGACCCGCGTCGAGCTTCCGGTAGGCCGCTTCCAAGAGCGACTGCTGCCCGGGGCCGGTTGGAAAGCCGGTGAGGAAGAGGCCTCCCGAGAGGAGCACAATCAACCCGGCGACGCTGCCCGCCAGCACAAGCCGGGCGCGCCGACCCACGCGGATTCGCTTTGGGACCTCGGCCCGCTGCGGGAGATACCTGGAGGTGGGATCGCCGTAGAGGACATAGGTGGCCCACGCCAGCGAGGCCTTGCCGTAGCGCTCCACCAGCGCTCGCCGAGCCTCGCGGATCGCGACCCCGACCGTCTGCCCGTTTCCGAGCTGGCGGTAGAACTCGACGGCGTACTGGTAGCCTGACCGGTCCTGAACGGCCCGGACGCTGCCGATGTAGTGCTTCACCCCCGTGAGGAGGATTGCGTTGGCGAGCCCGAAGACTTTGGTGGCCAACTCTGGCCCTCTCCACTCCGGAGTTTGTCCCGACTGACACGCGTTCAAGAAGATCAGGCTTGGGACGGTCTCCCCGTTCCTGAGCTTGCCGAGCTCGGCTGCTGGCAACCGGCCGTCGGATAGGAGAAAGCTGCTAGCGGCCGGGGCCGCGGCGTCGAACTCAGCATGGCCCGCGAAGTGGATCACGTCGCACGTAGTGAAGTGGGTGAGGAATTCCTCCCGGGTAACCATCTTCGCTGGCGCCACCACGCGAAACTCCGGCCGGCTGCCGAACTGCGCCATCAGCTGGGTCCCCTCCCGCCGCGCGCCTGGGAGGTTGCCCCGGGGATCTGTAACGATCCCGATCCGAAGTGGGCTCTGGAGCTCCCGTAGCTTGCCCGGGGCCACCGGCTGAGGTGTGCTGACCACCCGACCGATCCCAAACCGTAGGCAAAGGAACTCCCGGCCGTCGTGCAGCAGCTCCCAGGGAATCTGAACGAGCTGATCGTCGATGGCCAGCATCAGCTCCAGGACCGCACTCTGTGCCAGCTTGTCCCGGGTCTGGGGAGGAAGGAGCCGTTCGTAGAGGAACTGGCCGAGCCGGGCGAGATCTTCGAGGTCCGGCTTCGCAACCCGCCCCTCCCGGTCTCCCGCCTCGAGGATAGCTCCGACCCGCTGGACGGGTTCACTCAGCTCCGCCTCGTCAAACTCCAACTCTTCATAGGCGCGAAGGGTTTTCTCCTCACCCTCTAGCCGCTCGTAGCTGGAGACCTTCAGGCGGCCGGCAAGCCGGGAAAGCTCCAGGACAAAGACCTTGCGCGGTCCCTCGGGGACGCCGCGGACCGCCGCGCGGAGACTGCTCAGCTCCGGGGACCAGACCACCTCGTAGAGAATCACGTTCTCCAACTTCCCCTTGAGCGCCGAGGCACCGACGGGGAGGAACAGTGCGGTCCCGAGCTCCGGACTCGCCTCTGTATAGACCGACTCCGTCACCAGGATCTGGTCGGGCTCGGCAAGGCCCTGGACGCGGGCGGCGGCGTTGACCACATCGCCAAAGACGTCCTGCTCTTCCACGATCCCCATCCCAGCGTTGATACCGATCCGCAGGTGGATCTGCTCCCGCTCAGACCGACCCTTGTTGAAGTCGGCCAGCACCCGCTGGATCTCCCTTGCCGACCGGACCGCATTGGCGGGCCCCGGGAAGGTCGCCATGAGGCCATCACCCAGCCGCTTCACCACCCGCCCCCCAGTCGCCTCAATGGGGGGAAAGACCAGGTCGTTGTGGCGCTGGAGCATGGTGATCCCTTCGATGTCGCCGCGCATGTCGAAGAACGTCGTGGAGCCCTTGATATCGGTGAACATGATGGTCACCGGGCGAGCGAACTTCGATTGGATCTCCCGATCCAGCTCGCTGCGTCGGCGGAGGTATTCCCACACTCCTTCCGGGTCTTTCTCGCTCGACGGACGCTCGGTTTCGGCCACCCTCGTCACCTCAGGCTAAGCGTCGACGACTTGGGAAACACCGAACTCGTCACTCGCGTTCACTTGGTAATCACCTTGAGGCTCTTGCGTTGCGCGACGTGGCGTTCAATCCGTGACAGCTCCTCGCCCTTCTTGATGTCGGCGAACGACACCTGGGGGCGTACCTCGGTGAGCAACCCCTCCGCCAGCAGCTCGACGTTCCGATCCAGCACCACTTTCGTCTCGGGATCGATGAGCGGGTCTCCTTCAAGATACACAATCACTTTCATGTCGGGGCGTACGCGCTTCTGACTCCCCAAGCCCACGGCGACCCGCCGGTCCCGAACCGCGATGACCGCCCCCGCCACCACCGGGTAGTCCTGGCGAATCTTCGCCGCCAGCTCGCGCATCTTCAGCTGGACGCTGCCCGGGGACTTGGCCGGGTCGAACACGTCCTTGGACGCCAACACCGTGCTTGTCTCCGTATTGATGAGCTGGACGTACGTCTCGGCCTCGCGGGTGTATTCCGCCACCGTCGCCACCATGATCGCTTCGGCGGCGGCCAGCTTTCCGACTCGGACGGCCGTCGCGGGGTCCACAAGCTCCGTTCGGCTGAGCTTCAGCTCCCTCAGAATATTTTCCAGTTGGACCCGGCTCACGATCTTGAATCGACCTTGGTTCACCAGCGCGTCCACCATCGCCTCGTAGGCACCCTCGTAGAACTCGGTAGGTTTCCCCTTGTGCTGGAACGGCATCACGGCCACGCTCAGCCGCGAGCCGATCTGGTTGACCTCCTCGACCTTCCGGACGACCGTAAGCTTTTTCGAGACCGTCCGGCCCGCGCGATCGGCAGCACCGATGATGAAAACGTTCTCGCCCTCGGCCAGGGTGAGGATATGACTGAAGATCTGAGGCTTAGCGCCCTCAGCCTGACGGACGGTCTTAGCCTCGTCGTTGATCTTCACCGCGGCCAGCCCGGACACTGCGGCAACGATCCAGCTTATCGGCATCGTCTCCTGCTGGACCTCCGTCGGGACAGGCTCAAGCTCGATGGTCAAGGGTTCCCGAGTGTGGAAGAAGACCGGGACCGCCGGCCCCCAGGCGACGAGCCGGACCGACGGCCACCGCTTCGCGCCAGGCTGCCTCAGCTCCGGCGGAATCGGCAGCCGGGCGCGCGTCAGGTTACCGGCCGCGTCGGCGGCTTCGATCAGGACCGAGTCCACCCCGCTCCGTACCTCGGCCGAGAACTTGCTCTCGGTCACTCCGCTGAGCGGGATGCTGCGGCCATCGATCATGAGGGCACCCAGCCGCACATTGTCGTAGAGGGCGCCGTCCAACTGGATCCGTCCAGCCGCCGAGCGGGCCACCCGTTCGATTTCCACTACGGGGCCCTCCCGATCCGAGAGCACACCCACCGTCGCCTTAGCTTCGTTGCCCACCAAGTCCCTCGCTACGACCTCAATGAGGTTTTGACCAGGCGACAGCAGGACGGTCTGGGCGAAGGGGAGCCTCGCCGCCGCGGTTTCGATGAGGAGCGGCTCACCGTTAATCTCGACACCGGCGACGAAGTTCCGCGACTCTGCCGTTCCGTGCACCTCCACCTTGGCGAGGTTGGTCAGGAGACCGTCAGGGGGCGCCCCAATCTTGATCTGTGGCGGGTGGCGATCCGGTGCGGACTGCCGGAGCAGCGCCGCCCGGGCCAGGTTCAAATAGTAGGCGGCTTTTGCGGTCGGAGCGGTGGCCAGGGAGCGCTCCAGAGCCTGGACCGCCGCCTTAAACTGCCCCTCGTGGTAGAGGGCCACCCCCATCTCGCGCACGGGAAAGTACTCGATGAAGTGGACGCCGTAAGTTCGGGCAAAGCGCTCCTCTCGGCTCTGACCCTTAAGGGCGGCCCGGAAGTCCTCGACGGCCAAATTCCAGAGGCCGCGCTCGCTATGGAGGAGGCCCCTCTCGTAGTAGTCCCACCACGTGCCTCGGAAGACCCGCGGCAGCTCCACAATCGGCTGGCGTTTGCGGGCGAGCTCTGCATACCGAGCGGCCTCCTCCGAGAAACCCTGCCTGAGCGACTCCCCGAGGGCCTGAGTTGCCGCCTCCCACCGCCCCAGGCGATAGAGGGCGATGCCTTTGTCCCGGTGGGGAAAATAGCCGTACCGCATCCCGTAGAGGCGAACACTTTTGTTTTCGCGAGGATTCGCCTGAATGGCTTTCTCGAACGCCTGGACAGCCTCCTCCCACTTCTGGGCATCCATCAGGTCCAGGCCCTTCAGATAGGCCTCCTTCCACGCCTCAGACCACGCGGGTGGCGGGGAAAGGAAGAGGACAAGCAGGACAAGGAGTGCGAGGACGCTGCCCGCTGCGGGACCGATCCGCCTCAACGCATCCACCTCACCGGGGCAAAATCGCCCAGAATCCCGTACAGGCTAATCTCTAAGCGAAATCCGCACCCAAGTCAACCGGCGGCAGCGTGCGGTTGGAGAAAACGACTGATGCGGTGGCGCCGCCCGGGGTGGATCAGCAACGAGCGGACAAACGGGGACCCGGCAAACCTACTACAGGCCGGCGCTCACGCCCGGGGCTGCGAGGGACAGGAGTCTACCAGTCTTGCGACGATACTCCCAGACCCGAGTAAAGTTTCGGCGGCACTTCGATCGAAATGCCGTTGGTCCGCTCGTAGGCCTTCAGGTCTCTGCGCAGAATCATCGCCATGAGCTTGGCATGCTGGAGGTTCATGCGTATCCGGACGAGGTCATTGGGCGACGGGGACGCATGGCCGGCGGGTTGAAGCGGTGAAACACCGAACGTCACCACAACGCCGGACGCGCCCGGGCTCACCATGAACTGGTCTTCACAGTACTCGTTGGCGTGACTTGGACTTGTCATGTCGCACCTCGTGAGAGAAAGGAAATGCAATCTGGAGGCCGCTAGGATGGAAGCGGCAACCTCGTCCGCTAAGTGCTAAGAAGACCTAGCAGATTTCTCCGGTTGCCAGGGACGGCGAGGAAACTACCACCCGAGGGGTTCGCGTCGAAGAGCAGGAAATCGGTGCCCCGGCGGGCAAGAATTGCCAGGCGTGACGGTCTCGCCCGGAACCGGACAAGCGCCGGGAAGTTGGGGGCGGGAAACGCGTGAGCGCTACGAGCGTGTCGGAGTAATGCCCTTCGAGCGCGCGCACCCACTTCGTGGGTACCCGGCGCGGGTACCCGGCCCGCGCAATTGACTCGGGCCTCGCGCGGCGCCGGCGCGACCCGCCCGACCCAGCTTCGCTGGGTGCCCGGGGTGCCCGCTGCCTCGCGGCATCGAGCGCGGGCTTTGCCCGCGCAAGCTTGGGGGGAGGTATCGGAAGGGGGGCGAAGCCCCCCTCCGAATAATGGCCGAACCCGCCACGCTCGAACCACCATCCCGAGGGAGGCCTCGGAGGGGACCCGGGTACCCACGCCGAAGGCGTCGGTGTCCCCCTCCGATTGTCCTAGAAGCGGAAGACCGTCGAGACCACGAACTCGTTCACCGTGTCCGACCGGTTCACGGCGAAGTCGATCTGGAGGCCGGGGATGGGCACCACGCCGAAGCCGCCGGTGTAGTGGTTTTGGTCTCTCCCGCCGGGAAACAGGGCGCGCTCGACCAGATGATTGGCAGGTCCGGTAAAACGGATCTTGTGATCGGGATCCGTGAAAAACCCCGCCCGGAGAGCAAACAGGGCATTGCGGACGAAGAAGACGTACTCGGCTCCAACGTGGACCTCCGTCGCATCGTCCAGCCGATACTGTCCCGGCTGGGTCAACGGCTGATCCGGAGTGAAAAAGATAATCTGAAAGTCTCCAAGAAGCTGCGAATATCGGATCCGGACCACGTCGAGCCCGACCGTCAGGCGGTCGAATAGCCGATACGACACGCCTGCCCCATAGACGTCCGGAACCTTGACCGCGAAGTCGAAGAAACTCCGAGAGCCAGGAAAGAGGGTCGGACCGCGCTCTACCGTCTGCTGCATCTCGAACCTCGGCCCCCTTCGGAAGACTGCACCGAGGGAGAGATCCTTCAATGGCCGCCACAGCGCCCCCACGTTAAACCCAGCACTGATGTCCTCTCCGCTCACCAAGGTTGTCACCCGAACATTGTCCTGAGAAAAGTCCGGGGGCCCCTCAAATGTAGCGAGGGAAAAGCGTTGCAACTTCGAGCTCACCACACCGTGCGAAAACTCGATGCTCGCCCCGAGGCTAGGGAGGAGCGGGTGAACTTTCGCAAGGTTGATGCCGACTCCGGCTCCCAAATTGAGAGCAGTAAGTTCGAGGTCAGACTTGACCGGAAAAAGCCTGAACCCGCCCGGGAAGAAGCGGAACCCGTCAGGCAGGATCGCGCCCTCCGTCATGAAGCTGGTCTTGAAGTTTACCAGCTCTCTCATGAAGACAGCCACCACCAGGCGTTCCGTCGGATACACAAAGCTGAAAAACGACGGCGTGGTGACCTCGTCGTCGAAATCCCGGCTGCGGACGCTACCCGCCAGCGCCTCCTGCTCGGTGGCCGAGAAGTTCCTGATGGTGTTCGTGAACTTGGTGAACTTGACTTCGGCGGAGATCTCAGGGCGCTGGAGGGTGACGAGTCCGGCCGGATTAGTCACCACAGCCGTCGCGTCATCGGCCACTGCGATGAACGCCCCACCCATTCCGAGCGCCCGGGCCCCCGGGTTATTGAAGTTGAATTCGAACCCGCCGAACGTTTCGGTGTTGGACAGCCCGCCCCCCTCGCCGGGCGCGGCACCGGACAAGACCAGTAGGAGTGCAGGAGCGAGCAGCCACCATTTCGAGCGAGTCATCTTCCCTTCCTCCCTCGCGGCGAGACGGGCGGGTGGCTTGCCATGAACCCGCGAACCAGGCTGGGACGAATACCCGGAGCGGCCGCACCAAACACTACCGGGCTGGCCGACCGGCTCGGCCCTGCTACGGGGCTGCGATCGTGACTTTGCTCGTGGATCCGCTCACGACGATGACAGCGGTGCTGGAGGAAGACAGGTTAATTGACCCGAGGCTGGGATTCTTCGTCGGGTTCTTGCCGATGCTGACGTTGGACGAAGTTGCCCCACCCGTGAGGGCCACAGGGATGCCGCTGAACAGCGTGCAGGGGCAGAGGCTGTTGGTCACGTTGATCTTGTTGCCGCCGGTGCCGTTGAACGCCACGAGAGCGCCGGATACGTTCAACACTGACCCGCCACTCACGCTGAGGAGCGCTCCGTTGAGGAGGCTGAGCGTGCTCCCGTTGCTGAGAGCGAGGAGATCCCCGGTCACTTTCAGAAAGCTCCCGCCCGCGAGGTTGATCAGCGCGCCGCTCGTGACGCTGAGAGTGCTCGCGTCCAGCTTGACGACCGGCCCGAGGCTGGTGACCTTGGCTTTGAGCGAGAGGTCTATCGCATCCACACTTGTGGTGAGATTGCTCCCCGCCTTGAGGTTCAGGAGCGGGGCGGTGGCTTCCAAAAGGGCGCTGTCGATCTTCAGGCCTTTCTGCCCGCTCACCGTAGCCCCCGAAGTCTCCAGGAGCGCTCCGCCATGTTGGAGCGGCTTGTCCGTCCCCAGAGTCAGGCCTGTCTCCGCATCCACTGCCGTGGCGATGCCCGTCAGATTAAACACGGCAGAGCCGCTAGCGCTGGCCATGGAGTGTGTGCCCCCGCTGATGGAAACGAGGGGATCCGTCGAGCCGGTCACGACGAGCTGGCCGCCGCCAGAGATGAAGGCTAGCCCAAAGGGAACAGTCAAGGTACTGTTGACCGCGCTGAGCAGCGGTCCCTTCAGATCCATCCTGGTCCCAGGGTTGAAGATTCCAAGCAGGTTGCCGCCGCTCTTCAACGTGCTTCCGTTGAGCTGGATCAACGGGGCGCTACCCGTGCCAGTGAAGGTGGCGCCAAGCGACTGATGAACCAGCCGACCCGTAAACTCGAGGCTACTCCCGTTCGACGCGACGAGGATCGGCCCCTTGAGACTGAGGGATGACGGGGTCGTCCCGCCTGGCCCACCCTTGTTCGCCAGATGAAGCAACACGCCTTGGAATGGCTGAGTGAACGCGCTGCTGCCAGCTTTGAGTGAAGTCTTGTCGAGGATCACGAGTCCTGACGTGCTATCGCTCGCCACCGCCGCCCCATTGAAGATCCCCAGGACGTCACCCGTGACAGTGATGCTAGCGTTCGTCGCCTGGAGCAGCGGCCCTCTGAGCGAGGTCGTGGCGGGTGCGCTCGGGGTATTACCAGTAGAGGATGCTACGGTAACGAGCAAGGACCCCCGGGTTGGAGTAGTGGGGCTAAAGGGATTGGTCCCTCCGAGATTGACAGTGGTGCCAGTGGTCCCGCCGAACTGGATGAGCGGATCGGTGCTGGTACTGGTGAGGCTCGATCGGACCACGCTCAGGAGGCTGAAGAGCGCGCTGATCTTGCTGTCGGTGGCGCTGAGGAGTGGCCCGGCGAGGCTCACGCTCGCGGGGGCGACGATCTCCGACGCCGGAGCTCCGGTAAACGTGTCGGTCACGCTAAAGAAGGTGCCTCCCGACTGGGCATCAGGCCCGGCGTTAAAGGTGGAGTTGGAAAGCTGAATAAGCGGGGACGTGGCGGTGCTCATGAGCTGAGCCCCCTGGGCGATGAAGAACGCCGTGCAGCAGGCTGCTTTAAAGCCGGAGAATGACTCGAAACCGAGGCTCGTGACATCGAAACTGCTTCCGTTCGTCGCCGCCAAGAGCGGTCCAGCCAGTGTCAGGGTGCTGGGGGCGCTCGTCGAGGTCGAGCGGCGAAGCGAAAGGATTCCGCCGGAGGCGTCCACCGTGGCACCGCTGAACGAGAGAAGGGGCGAGGCACTCGTGCTCGTGAACGTAGCGCTATCGCCGATAAACATGAAGCTGATCACATTGCTGGTAGGGTCACCGTTCTTAAGGGTCGTACCGCTCGCGCTCAGGAGCGGGCCGGCAAGGCTCACCGAAGCAGCCGGCTGGCCGGTGCCCGACGCGAGGACGATGAAGTTCCCGAAGCCTTTGGCGGTCAGCGAGCCGCCATCGATCGAGATGAGGGGGTTAGTGGTGGTGCTGCTCAACGTGGCGCCGTTGAAGACGGCAAAGGCGTCATCGGTGGTCACGATGGTTGCATTCGTCGAGCTGAACAACGGACCCTTCAGGATCAGGTTGGCGGGCGTGGTGGTCGACGCGGACATCTGGAGCAGGCGGCCCGCTGTCGTGGCGCCCGTGAACGGGTTGGTCCCGCCCATGGTTACCGTTGTTCCGCCGAGCTGGATCAAGGGGTCAGTCGTGCTACTGGTCAACGAGGAGCGGAAGATTCCCAACAGGTCCAGGATCCCTTTGATGCTGCCATCCGTAGCCTTCAGAAGCGGACCCGACAGCGTCAGTGAGGCCGGCGCCGTGATGGTTGGCTCCCCTTGAATGGACGTGGTGTCAAAGACGCTGACAACCCTGCTGCCGACATCGATGGTCGTGCCGTTCAGTTCGATCAGCGGGCTCCCAGTAGTGCTCGTGAACTTCGCCCCCTGGCCCACAGAGAGGAGGTTGCAGCAGAGCACGGGGTTCCCCGAGGTGTCCTTCAGTGCGGTGGTGAACGCCTTAATGCTCCCGCCCGCCGCCTTCAGCAGCGGTCCGGCCAGCTCCACGGCGCTCGGTGTGGTTCCGGACCGGCGTAGGCTGAAAAAGCTTCCCGACGTGTCGAGCGTGCTCTGGCTGAACGTGATCAGGGGATCGAGCGTCGTGCTCGTGAGCTTGGCGCTGTCGCCAATGAAGATAAACGAGCGCGGGGTGGTGGCCGGGTCACCGGTCTTGAAGGTCGTGTCCTGGGCGGTGAGGAGCGCGCCCTTCAGGTCCAGGACGAAGCCGTCGGTCAATAAGAGGAAGTTACCGCCGCTGGTGGAGCTGCTCGGGTTGAAGGAGATGAGGGGCTTGAGGGTGGTTGTCGTGAGGATGCCGTTGCTGAACCGCAGCACGCTGCCGCCGGTCGTGAGGATGCCGTTGCTCACGTCGAGAACCGGCCCGGCAAGGCCCACGTCCGCTCCGGGGTCCGACTGGATCAAGTTATCGGACGCTGGCTGGGTCACCGTGGCGTTGATGATCTGCACGACGGGTCCAGTGCTGGTGCGGCGGACGGTCCCGCTGAACGTCTTGAGCGTCTCTCCGGCGCCCAAGGTCTTGGAGGTGTCCTTGATGAGGATCTCCGGCGGCCCCACAAGGGTCGGTGCCGTCTGCGTGGCGGATTGGTTCTGGACGCCGATATCGGATGTTGACGTCCGTGGGGGTGGCGGGGCCACAGGCGGGGGCGGGGCCACAGTCGGTGGCGCAGGGGCGAGCTGAGCGGCGAGCTCGGCGGCCTCCTGAACCTTGTCGCTGCTGACCTTCGCTGCCACCTGTTCCGGGGGCTTCTCGCTCTGTTCCTTGGGCTTGGGTGCCTCGGCCGCCTTGCCCACCTCCTTGGCCTGCGCAGGGGTCAGTGTCTGAACACCTCCCGCCCTCGCGGCCGCCCCGAGTCCCAAGACCCCGATGGCCTGGTTGATGCCGAGCGGGATGCTGACGGTGGGATCAGCCCGCAAGGAAACCAGGATCGGCACGGTGACCTGGAGGGCCGTGAAAAGAGTCTCAGGAACGCCAGCGACGATCCTGACCTCGGCGACGATCAGGCTGCCGCGTACCGCGGCGATGGCGTTGGGGGTGCGGACCTCGATGGACTCCCCCGGCCTCAGCAGGCCCTTGGCCACCGCCAGGGCGAGCTTGCCCGACTGAAGGTCCACGACAGCACGGCCGGGTTCCTCAGTGACGGTAAACCTGGACAACTCCCGGATCGTCACGAGGGCCTTGCCCCCCAAGAGCAACCGTACGATGGAAGCTTCCCTGGTATCGATCTGGTCCCGCACAAAGACGTCGTCCTTAAACTTCAACGCAACCGGTCGGGGGAGGATTGGACGCGCGACCGTGGCCTGCCCCTGCAGGGTCGTGACCACGCCAGCTTTGGGCTCCTGGGCCAGGACCAGGGCAGGCCAGAGGGTGTAAAGGAGCAGCACCGCCACCACCTTGCGTGCAACGCGTCGGCTCATCAGAGTGCCCCTCCAGAGGTCGGACGAATCTCGCTCCCCAGAGTCTCACGAAGCGCGTGACCGTTGGGCAACGGTTTTGTCGAAGATATGCTCAACAGAACTCAGCCTCTCAGGCAAGGCAGCGCAAACATTGCCAGATTCTGGAATCTAACCATTTGCATTGTCAACCCAAAATTTGGGGTCGTGCCCTGCCTCTACGGCTTGAGTCGAGCCCGTGTCGCGAAGCCGGGGGCCCTGACCGGCACCGGGAGCCCGCGTGATCGTCCGGGGTGAGGCCGCAACCGGTCCGCTGGAGCTCCTGCTTTGGGGCACGCTTCGCGTAGCGCCGCCTCGCCCGGAAGGGAGCGAATCGAAGGAGTGTTGCCACGACCGTTCCCGAAGGAAAATCACTTCTTCCAATCGAAGGGTATTGGAAGCCGGAGTAGGGACCGCGGCGGGAACTGTTAACGAAGGCTAGGGGAGTCCATCATGACCCCACGAGCATGACCCACAAGGAATAAAACCCACCCCCGCACCGCCGTTGCTCCGGTACGGCCTGAAGCTGACAGGGCAGGCGCGCTATAGCCCCGAGATGACGACCTTGGCCGTGGGGCCGTCGACCTTGATCAGGCTGCCCCCGTTGGGGAAGGTGATGCTGCCCAAGGTGGAGCCTTTGATCGGAGTGCCGTTGATGGAGACCTGGGTGCTCTGAGCCCCGTTGACGAGGAGGATCGGGAACGAAAAGGCCCCCACGTTGAGAGTCGTCGTGGGTAGGAGGTTGTTCTTCATAACAATGCTGTTGCCGCCCGTGCCGTTGAACACGACGAGAGCCCCGGAGACATTCAGGATAGACCCGCCGGAGGCGGCGATCAGGAACCCGTTACTCAGGCCGTTGACGTTGATGATACTCCCGTTGCTGAGCTGGAAGAGATCTCCGGTCACTTTCAGAAAGCTCCCGCCCGCGAGGTTGATCAGCGCCCCACTGGCGACGTTGAGAGTGCTCGCATCTAGCTTGATGACTGGCCCAAGGCTGGTGACCTTCGCTTTGAGGGAGAGATCTATGGCATCCGTGCTCGTGGTGAGATTGCTCCCCGCCTTGAGGTTCAGGAGCGGGGCCGTGGCCTCCAGAAGGGCGGTGTCAATCCTCAGGCCTTTCTGGCCGCTCACCGTGGCCCCCGAAATCTCGAGGAGCGCTCCGCCATGTTGGAGCGGCTTGTCCGTCCCCAGAGTCAGGCCTGTCTCCGCATCCACCGCGGTCGCACTCCCCTGCAGGTCGAACATCGCCTCCCCGCTCGTGCTCGCGATCGAGTGGGTCCCTCCAGTGATCGACACCAGGGGGTCGGTCGAGCCAGTTACGACGAGCTGGCCGTCGTCGTCGATGGCGACCAACCCTCCCGGGAGGGTGAGAGTACTGCTGTTAGCGCTGAGAAGCGACCCTTTCAGATTCAGCTTGCCTCCGGTCTCCAGGCTGAGAAGGCTCTCGTCCGGACTCCCGGTCTCAAGGGAGCCACCGGTCAACTTGATAAAAGGCTCGGTCGTCGTGCTGGTGACGATCCCGTCCAACTCGATGACTATGAAAGAACCCTTGGTCTTTAAGGCACTCCCTGTCGCGGCGAGCAGCGGCCCGCTGAGCGCAAGCTCTGGGCTAAACCCGCCAGCAGAGCCGACAACATGGAGGAAGGCGTTGACGAGCGCGGGCGTGCCGGTCACCGTGAGCGGCGTATTGGTCAACTGGACGAGTGCCGCGCTGCCGGTGCTCGCCACCTTGGCGCCGGCCGCGATTTCGATGAAGTCGTCTCCTCTCACAGTCAGCGCGCTGTCAGCGGCGCTCAGCAGCGCCCCCGCCAGAGTGACCGAGGAGCGCTTGCCGGCCAGCACGCCGAACACCCGAACGAGGTGGGTATCGGCGCCATGGGTCCCGACGTTGACCGTGGTCCCGCTCAGCTGGATCAGCGGGAGGGTGCTCGTATTCGTCAGCGTCCCACCATTGAAGATGCTGACGGCATCGAAGTTTGTCGTCACGGTCCCCTTGGTCGAGCTAAACAAGGGGCCCTGAAGGCTGACGTCCGATCCTGGAATCGTGAGCAGGCTGGTGACCGCGCTCGAATCGAACTGCAGGAGCGGGGCGCTCCCGGTGCTTGTCAAACTGCCCGCCACGGTGAGGAGGCTCGTTCCGGCTTGGACATTGCTGTTGAGAGCGCTAAGGAGCTGCCCGGTCACGGTGAGCTTGGCGCCTGGGGCGACCTCGATCAAGCCCTCGATCCCCGTGTGGATGACCTCGGTACCGGAAAGTTGAACGAGCGGGGCATCCGCGCTGCTGCTGAATGTCCCGTTAACGGAGAGCAGGCTGCCGAGCAGGTTAAGGCTGCTGGTCGGGCTCGCGACCAGGAGCGGTCCGTTCAACTTTACGGTCACCCCTGGAGCCGTCTGGATCACACTGCCGTCCCCGGACTGGCTGACCGTGGAGTTGCTCACCTCCACCACAGGAGACTTGCCGCTCCGGACGGTGTCAGAGCCGAACGTCTTCAACGTCTCGCCCAGAGCCAAGGTCTTCGAGGTATTTTTGATCAGGACATCCGGCACATCCAGAAGGGTAGGCGCCGTCTGAGTGCTGGATTGTTCCTGGACGCCGATGTCTGATGTCGAGGTGCGCGGCGGTGCCAGGGCCACGGACGGAGGCGGAGGCGCAGTCGGGAGCGCCGGGGCAAGCTGAGCCGCAAGCTGGGCGGCCTCCTGAACCTTGTCGCTGCTGACCTTCTCGGCCACCTGTTCCGGGGGCTTCTCGCTCTGCTCTTTGGGCTTGGGCGCCTCGGCCGTCTTGCCGACCTCCTTGGCTTGCTCAGGGGTAATCGTCTGGACCGATCCCGCCCTCGAGGCCGCCCCCAGTCCCAAGACCCCTACGGCCTGGTTGATGCCGAGGGGGATGCTGACGGTGGGATCAGCCCGCAAGGAAACCAGGATCGGCACGGTGACCTGGAGGGCCGTGAAAAGAGTCTCAGGAACTCCCGCGACGATCCTGACCTCAGCAACGAGTAAACTCCCCCGCACCGCGGCAACGGCGTTGGGGGTGCGGATCTCGATGGACTCGCCGGGCCTGAGCAGACGCCTGGATACCGCCACGGCTAGCTTCCCCGACTGTAGGTCCACCACGGCGCGGCCCGGCTCCTCGGTGACGGTAAACGCGGAAAGCTCCCGGATCGTCACCAGCGCCTTGCCGCCCAGGAGCAGCCTGACGATGGAGTTTTCACGGGTATCGATCTGGTCACGGACGAAGACGTCGTCCTTAAACTTCAACGCAACCGGTCGGGGGAGAATTGGACGTGCGACCGTGGCTTGTCCCTGCAGGGTCGTGACGACGCCGGCCTTGGGCTCCTGGGCCAGAGCCAGAGTGGGCCAGAGGGTGGGAAAGAGCAGGACAGCCACCAGCTTGCGCGCAACGTCTCGGCTCATCGGAGTCCCTCCAGGACTGGGACGGTTCTCTCCCCGCCAGGTCTCAGCAAGCACGTGAGTTTTTGAGCAAACAGCTGGTCCCATTCCACAGCACACAACAGAACGCTTTTCATGTCCGACCCGGCCGTCTCGCAGCTTTATCGACCGGGACGATTCGGGGGGAGACAGGGCTCAGAATGGCGGTCCAGGTCAAGTCGGTGGAAAACCCGATCGTCCCCCCCGGGGCAATGGCCCCGAGTGGAAGCGGCCCACGATTGACCAGCCGGCTCCCATCAGGAGTGAGGGTGAACACGGCCGACTCTCCCTGGCTCTTTTCTGTGTCGGCAAAAAGCATGTATGGACCAAGGATGAAGAGGTTTCCGTTGGGTTTCAGGTTCGCCTCGTCCGCTTCCAAGCGCTGGCCTCCCGCAGTCTTCAGGGTCAGCCCGGTGATGTGAAGGTCTTCGGCGCCCGAGGACCAGAGGGCTGAGACAGCGCGAAGCTCCACCCGCTGATCGCCGGTCACGAGCCCGGCTTCGAGCGGCTCAAAGACCACACGGCCGATCCTCCGCGCGGTGGCGGCCTTGGCGACAGTGAAGATGGTCGGCTCCCGCGGTGGCGCTTCCGGGAAAAGCCCCCTTACGGTCTCCTGGAACGCATTCGAGAGGATGGACAGCGACGAGGCTCTGGGCTCCACCTCCTGATCGCCGGGGTGTACCGCTGTCACCCTGACGCTCTGGAGCGTGACCTGAAGACCGTTCACGACTACGAACGGGCCCTGGCGGAGAGGTCCCGCCAAACCACGCTCGACTTGTATGAAAAGTTGCGTTCTCCCATCGGTCTCCCTTGAGCTGATCCGCCGGAAAATGACTTCCTCCGTAGGCGACGCCTCCGCCATGGCCAGCACGATCCCGGACTTGAGCGAGGCGGAGATCTCTCCCACGGACCCTGGCCGGGGCGTCGGCTCGGTTCCTCTCGCCAGGTTCACCAGGAGGAGGAGGATTCCTAAGCCAAGAGCGTAGAGTATCCGACGCAGAACAAGCCGGATCACGGAACAATCTCAATGAGACACTGCCCGTCCCCCAGGAGCTCCCGGGTGGGACTGGCGCCATTTTGGCCCAAAAGGCCAAAAATTACAGAGACAAACAACCCCGAGCGGGCCTGAGTGGGAATGAAAACGGGAATAGGGCCGACAGAAACGCTCGCGTTCGGCGCTAGAGATTGCGAGACGGCAAAAGCGATCGGCCCAACTAAACTCAAGTTACCGAGATGCATAGCAAAGGCGCCACGGGTAATGGTCTTCGATTCCCCCGTGTTCGTCAACTTGATGGTCGCGCTGACCTCGGTGTCTCGCTTTGCTGTATCCGGGCAAGATACATCGACCTCAAGGCCCGCGAACGCGCTGGTGGCTAGGAGCAGCAACCCGAGAAGTGTCACCGACCCTATCGACCCTCGTTTCACCATTGTGAGCCCTCCTCTACAGGCCGATTCCCGCCGAGACCGCGCCTGACTCCCCACGGTCAATCGTTACGTTTCTCCCCGAAGATGTTGCACGTACGCTTCCCATTGAGAGGAAAAAGTCACCACATTTTCGAATCGAGCCCTTCGCATTGTCAACCGAAATCGCTCCGGCTTCCGTATCTACCGCCTAGGCCGCGCGGGCAGGGGGGAGACAGGGGGCGCCGGCGTAGGCCCCTGTCCGGCGCTGGGAGGCGACGTGATTGTCGGCGTCAGGACCACGTGGGAGAGCCCGCAACCGGTCCGCTGGAGCTCCTGCTTTAGGGCACGCTTCTGCTCGTCGGTCAGCTCCGACGCGTCTATGCGCGCAGCCAGGAGCTGCTGGGCTCCGCTGCCCCAGCTCCAGTGGAGGTTCTCCACGTCCACCTCGATGAAGGTGGAGCGCTTGGTTTCCGCCTGCTGGACCAGATGCCAGATGCACCCCGTGCTGGTGTCCACCAGGAACGGGCTCCCGGGGTGATTTGGGACCACGACGAGCTGGTAGCGGGCGGTCGGCGGAACCACGACCTGCTGAGCCAAGGTGTTCGCAGGGATCACGAGGAAGGCCAAGGAGAAGATCAGTACACGTCTCATAGTAATTCCCCTCCTATCGCGATGCGAAGAGATCGAAGGTCACCGCCCAGAACGTCGCCAGCCCGGTCCACCGCTGCCACGCCCCGCTCGGCCCCTCCGCCGCCTCCACGTGCTCGACCACGCCGACGATGGCGAGCCGGGTCGGAATCCCCGCCCGACGGGCCGCCTCAGCCAGTCTCAGGCTCTCCGTGAACGGCACCGCGGGGTCGTTCCGGCCATGGACGAGGACGAGCCGCGCCCTGAGTCGGGCGACGACCCGTTCCGGCGAGAGAACCTCGAGGAGCCGCCGGAGCGGTGCCGGCAGCGCGCCGATCAACGCCTCCACCCGCTCGGGATCCCGGTTCTCCACGAGCGCGGCGACAGCCGCCCCCTCGGGCGAGAGCCCGGACGGCGGCGCCGAGCCGCGAGCGTCGAGCCACTCGCTGAGCCGGAGCCGGTCGGCGGGGCGCTCGACGAGGTCCAGGTTGGCCCGGAGGAAGAGCCGGGCGCCTTCGGGGTTGGGCGCCGCGCGTACCGCGACCGCTGCGAAGGCGTAGTGGCCCGTGAGGAAGTACCGGAGGAGCTCCACGCTCGATGCGTAGCCGCCGAGGCTCAGCACCCAGCCCACCCGCTCCGCGACGCGCGGGTCCGCCGCGGCGAGGAGCGCGGGCCCCGCCCCCACGCTGACCCCGACGACGCCGACACGGGGCGCCCCGGTCCGGCGCGCCAACGCCCGGATCGCCTCGACCACAGGCTCGGCATCCTCGGGCCGAAGCCTCAGCGCCGTGAGCCCCGGTACCGTCGGGACAGCCACCCAGAAGCCGGCGCGCCCGAGAAGCCGCGCCGCCTGCTGAAGCCGCGGGTCGTGCCGGCCCAGGGGCGCGAGGCCGTGGACCAGGACGAGCGAAGCCGGGGCGAGCGCGAGCGGACGGTAGAGGCTGGCGGCGGCTCCCCCCTCCAGTGGGAGCGGGGCCGCCAGAGGCTCGCGGGTCAGGAGCGAGAGCGCGGGAACACGCCCGTCGGAGAGGAACTCGACGAGGAACGCCGTGGTGAGGCACGCGGTCCGGGCCGACGCAAGGGCGGGGAGGGCGAGGCCGAGGGCGAGAGCGAGCCAGGCGAGGCGCTTCGGGATCGCGCTACTTCCGGTTCGTTTGAGCCACAGTTTGAGAGTACCTCAGACAACGTATCCGCGCAAAAAACCGACGAACCCGAATAGACGGTAGTGCTCCTGGTATCCGCTGGCGCGGGGTGTTCTGGTAGCAGAGTGGTAGCAGGCGCCTGCCACCCCGGCCCGACCAAGGATTCCTCCGGGCATCGGACGCTCGGCGCTCCTCCTCGAGGAGCAGGTGACCGCTCCTGAACCCGTCGCGCTCGAACCCCTGGGCCTGAGCCGCCGCGAGGCCGAGGTGCTCGCGTAGGTGAGTCAGGGGAAAACGACCCCGGAGATCGCCTCGATCCTGGGCATCAGCCCGCGCACCGTGCAACGGCACCTGGACCACATCTTCGAGAAGCTGGGGGTAGGGACGCGCACCGCGGCCGCCGCGCGCGCCCTTCAGGCGGTCGGGGCCAGCGGGCGCGAGCTGCATGCCAGCCACCGGACAGTCAGAGCCAGCCCCAACGCTCCACGATCGAGACCATATCGATGCTCCGCCGGGTCTATCTGCTCTCCTCGCCGGGCTACGAAGCCTTCTTCGCTCTGGCCGACCGGCCGCGAATCGAGCGCTAAAAACCAACCTCGCCGGTCCTCGACAGCCAGGCGTCCCTCACGACGCAAGGTGTCCGCGATGCCGCCTCGGAGGCAACACGCCAGCGGGTCGCCAACGCCTTCCGACCGTACAACGATCTCTCTCCCGTCGACCTGGGTGCCATTCACCGCAGGCAAAAAGGGACGCACAAAGGGAAAATTGACAAACATGAACGTTCACAGTAATCTTCTCGCAGGAGATCGCGCGCATGACTAAAGTGCTCGGCGTGGACAAGGCGCGACCAGCCCTCGGCGCCCTGGTGGACAAAGTGGTGGCCGGGGGAGAACCGGTGGTCATTGCCAAGCGGACAGGCAGGCTGGCCGTCCTTCTGAGCTATGAGGAGTTCACGGCCCTCAAGGCACTGGCGGAGGGAAAGGCGAAAACGCGCTTGCGCCAAGCCCTCCGGGAGATTCGGCGCGCCGTTCGCAAGGCGCGTCTTCCCCGTCACCTGGTAGATGAGGCCCTGCAGGCGACCCGGGGCCTCAGGTGAACCGGGCCGTCCTGGATACCAATACGATCGTTTCCGGGATCGGTTGGAGCGGACCACCCCGCCTAATCCTCGACGCCGCCATCGCCGGCGCCTTCGTCCTCCTGATCAGCGCCGACCTCCTGGAGGAGATCCGCCGCGTCCTGACCTATCCCCGGCTGCGTGCCCTCCCACCGGCCCGGGTTCGAGAGGTGCTGGCGCTCTTGCCGCTCATCGCCCAGATGGTGGAACCGGAGGGGCGAATCAGCGTTGTGCGTCAGGATCCTGCGGACAATCGCGTGCTGGAGTGCGCGCTCGCCGGAGAGGCCACCCATATCGTCACAGGAGACGACCATCTCCTGGCCCTGAAATCGTTCCGCGGCGTACGGATTGTGGCTCCGGCCGCTTTCCTCAAGATCGTCAGCCAGCAGACCTAGCTCGGGAGCATCCACCTCCGGACCTGCGTCCGCCGATCCGACGATGGATCCGGTCGGGCAAGCTGCGCGCCCGCAAGGTCGGTCCTCAGCACATGGTCGACGAGCACGATCTTCAGTCCCTGGCCGACAGGAAAACCGGGACATTGCCCGTACCTGCCGCCTGGAGGAAGGCGAGTACCGGTGAGCCGGATCATACGTCGTCTCCACGCGGATGCCGTCGGAACCCCCCGGCACCGACGGACGAGGAGCCTTGAGCCATGCTTTCTCCCTCTTCCAGAAGACCTCGATCCGTTGACACGTTGCCAACCCGCTCCAGGAGCGGCGTGGCAACGCTTCTGCAAGTGTTGACAGTCAACGGATCGAGAAGCGTTGCCAAGCCGCATGAATCCTGGCCTGGCAACGTGTCAACGCTTCGGGCCTGAAAAACGAAGGGAAGACCCGGGTGACGGTGGATAATCTCGGGTCCAGGATCCTGACCCTCGTCACCCGGCTGTCAGGCCGGGACGAGCCCGGACCGGGGACCGCGACTACCCTGGACCGCGCCGCCACCGAAGCGGCCTACCGCCGGGCCCTGACGCACTGGTTCGAGCTGACCGCCCAGGGCCCCGACGCCGACCGGACGGAGGTGGACAGTGTCCTGCCTCTTCACTCACGCCCCACTGCCTCCGGCATACCTACGCCTCGCTCTTACTGCAGGCCGGAGTGAGCCCGGTCTATGTCCAGCGCTGGCTCGGGCACTCCTCGATCAAGCTCACCGTGGACACCTACGGCAAGTGGCTCCCGATCGGGAATAAGGGAGCCGTGGACAGGCTGGACGACGCGAGTCGTAGCAAAATGGTGGCAACCAAGGGAGGAGTCAGGGCAGGTGATCTGGAAGTGCTTGATGCCTCGCGCGATATTCTCGGGGGACGCGCCGACGGTGTGACTACTTGCGGTTGACGCAGCGGATCAGGCGCCAGCCGTTGAAGAGGTTCACCGTGGCGACCAGCTCGGGAGTCAGGCCGACCTCCCGGAGCAGTGGCCCCAGCGCCAGGTTGGACTTCCAGCCCAGGCGTGCGCAGACGGGAGCGACCAGGTCCTCGAGCGAGCCGATCAGGGGCTTTTCGCTCCGGAAATGGTTGAGGATGACGAGCGTCCCGCCGGGCTTGACGACCCGGCGCATCTCGCGCAGGACCGTGATCGGGTCCGGAACCGCGCTGATGACGTAGGTGGCGACCGCGCGGTCGAACTCGTTGTCGGCGAAGTCCGTCGCCCCGGCGTCCATCACCTTGAGCGTGACGTTGCCGAGCCGGAGCTCCTCGATCTTCGCCTGGGCCTTCTCCAGCATCCGTTCGGACAGGTCGATGCCGACGAGCTGACAGTGCGGCGGATAGAGCCGGAGATTGAGGCCGGTCCCGATGCCGACCTCCAGGATCCGATCCCCGGGCTGGATGGCGAGGAGCCTGACCGCGGCCTCGCGGCCCGGGTGGAAGATCCAGTCGAACAGAAGGTCGTAGACCGGAGAGTAGAGCGCGTAGGCGCGCTTGACCTGCCTCTTCTCGAGCTCCGAGCCCACCGATGTGACCCTCCTCCGCGTTGGATGCCGAGGCTGGTCCCGCGTCGCGTGCTGCCCCCAGGAGGCGCGTATTTTCTATCACACTCGCCGAGGCTTGCCAAGCGCGTTTTTGTCAGGCTACCCTAGGCCGCGTGCCGCGCCCGGCAGCCCCGGCATGCCACCCGGTTCTGCCCCGACTTCAGTCCTAGCATCGCTCCCACTGCTGGACGGACAGGGAGGTAACGCCATGGCCCAGGTCTTCATCCTCGGCGCGGGGACGCCGACACCTACATCCACCCGGTTCGGCTCGGCCTTCGCGGTCCAGGTCGCGGGCGAGTACCTGATGTTCGACTGCGGTCCTGCGGCCACCTACAAGCTGGTCAAGGCCGGGATCTTCCCCACCAAGGTGGACTACCTCTTCTTCACCCACCACCACTTCGACCACGACGTGGACTACCCGTGCTTTCTCCTCTGCCGCTGGGACCAGTCGATCGGCAGGGAGAACCCGCTCCGCGTGTACGGCCCGACCCTGACCGAGATCATCACCGAGCGCATCCTGGGCGAGAACGGCGCTTTTGTGCACGACTGGAAGGCCCGCGTGAATCACCCCTTGAGCCAGCGCGTCCACGTCAACCGGGGGGGCACGCTGCCGCGCACACCGCCTGCCGTGCGCGCCAAAGACGTGGGGCCGGGGCTCGTGCACCAGGGACGGGAGTGGCTGGTGAGCGCCGCTCCCGCGGAGCACGTGCAGCCGTGGCTCGACTCCCTGGCCTACCGGCTCGACAGCGCCGAGGGCAGCGTCGTCTTCACCGGGGACACGCAGCCCTGCCAGAGCGTGGTGGAGCTCGCCCGCGGGGCGGACATGATGCTCTGCATGTGCTGGGACGAGCAGGAGCGGATGATCGCCAGCGGTGAGGCCGCGGGCCAGTGCGGTACCACCGGGGCGGCGGAGATGGCGCGCGAGGCGGGCGTCGGGAAGCTGGTCCTGGTGCACGTGGGCCCGCACCTCGCCTCCCACGGCCCCATGGAAAAGGGGATCGGGGACGTCCGGCGAGTCTACGACGGCGAGATCGTCTTCGCCGAGGAGCTGATGTCGATCCGGCTGTAACCGCCCTCTAGTCGCAGGTGATCAGCTCGCGGCCCTGGAAGCAGCGGATCGTGTCGGGCTCCGGGGGATCGGTCGCCGCGCTCCAGACCCCGAGCCTCTGGAGCAGCTCCTCGTAGCTCCGGGGCCGTTCACTGTTAGCCCGGGACGCCGTCGCGGTCCGCTCGCGCACCTCTGCGTTGATGCGCGCCGTCAGCTCCGCGACCCGGCGTTGACCGTGCTGCTCGGACAAGCTCCCCGCATCGACCCGGCGCGCAACGGCCAGGCGATAGGCGAGCTGCAGATCCACCAGGTCCATGTGGGGGTAACCGCTCGCGGCCCACGCCTCGCGGATCCGGTCGTTGCTGCACCGCACCGACGCCACGTACCCGGACAGCTCGCCGGCCAGCCGCTTCTCCCGACACTCCAGCACGACCTGCTCGGCCCTTCGCTTGGCCTCCCGCTGGCGCTGGAGGGCGACCTGCTGTTTCTGGAGCGCGGCCCGCTGGGCCGGCGACATGACGGCGACGCAGCCGGCAAGCGCCACCCCGAGGAGCGTGATCGCCAGGAGCCTCGTCACCTGTCTTCCCCTTGCCTTGACGCCGGGCACCCCACAGACGCAAGCGTGTAGCACCCACCCCGAGGGCTGTCAAGGCGAGCATCCCTTCAGGAACCCCGCCGGTCGAGCCTTCGCCCGTGCCAGTCTGCGCTGGCGCGGTTCAATCCCAGTCATCGCGAGCCCGGTCGCCGGCGATGCCGAACGCCTTGCAAATCCAGGGCTTGCCCGAGCATGCCGCGCCTTGGCAGTCAGGATGGCTCCGGGAACAGCCGGGCGCGACCGAATGACTATAGAGAAGGGCCGCCCGGGCTCGACCCGGGGCTCTCTACCCAGGGGGAAACGATGCGGGATTTGGTGGCTGGGACCGTGAAGCACGGCCGAAGGTTGGTCATCACCGTAGCGGGGTTGGTCGTCCTCCTGCTCGGCCTCGTGCTGATCGCCCTCCCCGTCCCCGGCCCTGCGGTGCTGATCATCCCGATCAGCCTCAAGATCCTCGCGCTCGAGTTCTTGTGGGCGCGACGAATCCTCCAGCGCGTCGCCCTCCGGAAGCGCGATTAATTCGGGCCTCGCCTCGTGGCGGGCCTGCCCCCTGGCATGGCCGACGCCCCTCGGCTCGAACTGCGTCGGGCCTGCCTCGTGGCGGGCCTGCCCCCTGGCATGGCCGACCTCCTCCTGGTCGGTGTCGGGGCTCACGCTGACCACGTCCTGCTCGCGGATCAGCTTGACCGGGGTCGCCTGGACGAGGACTCCGTGTACCTGCTCCCGGACGCGGCCTTCAGAGCCGTGAGCCGCCTCTGCCGCGACATGGGGGAACCCTTCCCGCTGAGACAGGACCGGCTCAAGCGGGAGCTGGCGAGGGGAAGGCTCTCAGAGTGCGACCCCCGGCGCCACAGCGTCGTGGCCCGGGTGGGTGGCCAGCGGCGCCGGGTGCTCCGGCTCCGCCGGCGTGCGGTGGAGGCCCTCCTGGAAGAGGAGCTGCCGGCTCCGTCACCACCTGTCACCGGTGTCACCGGTTTTTCGGAGTAGAGGGGGCATGCCGTACACCGTGAACCTCCCCTTGGTCCTCCCCGGTGACGAGCGTTCTCCGGAGCCCTCGCACGCAGAGTCTCCTGAGGTGTCTCCTCAACGTTTTTCACGGGGATGCACGACGCCCTCCGGCAGCCGCGCCCGCGGGTGATCCCGAGCCGGCCCCGAGGTCTTCACCGGTGTGCGGCGCCTCTTCGCCGCGGCGTGAGGGAGGGGCGTTTCCCGACGCCCCCTGCGCTCAACGCGCTGCAGCCATAATGGGATTATGCTGACCAGTGTTTGTCGGCAACGGCGAGTTCCCGAACCTTGACAAGTCCTTGAAAACCGGAAAGAATTCCCGCAGTCGCTAGAGGGTTCAGCAGCGAGATATGCTGGTCAGCATACTCAATATTCGGCTGACAAGCGAAGCGAGAGATGAAGAGCACTCGAGCGCGATCGTTGTCGGCGGGTGTGAGGAAGCGAGTGCGGCGTAAGACCGGGAGCCGGTGTCACGTCTGCGGAGGCCCCCTCGGGCCAAAGTGGTCTGCAGACCACGTGCGCCCACGGGCCCGTGGGGGAAGGGACGCCGAGAACAACTACCTGCCAGCATGCGGGACTTGCAACGGAACGCGGTGGCACCGCCCTTCCGGCGTCATCCGGCGCGTTCTTCGGCTTGGGACTTACCTCCTTCCCGAGATCCGCAAGAAGACTAAGCTCGGCAAGGCGGTCCTCGAGCACTACCGCCAGCGGCGGCGCCGGAACAAGGCGCGGAGAGGACGGTCACGCAGATGAGGCAGCCGAACCCCGCAGTCCACCGGGCCGGGCGCTCGCGTTGCTCGCGCTCCGGCCGGTGACCGCGAGTTAGACGCATAACGCAGGAACTTGCGCCACGCGACCGTTTTGGCTAGAATCTGGCCAGAATGTGTCGAGAGATCTTCCTCGCGCCCGAGGCGGTGGAGGACTTCGAGGCAGTGAGGGCGTATGACCGCGCAATGTTGCGTGAAGCCATCGAGACGCACCTCCGCCATGAACCCACGAAGACGAGCAAGCGTCGAATCAGGCGGCTGCGTGGGATACGGCGGCCGCAATATCGATTGCGCGTCGGCGAGATCCGGGTCTTCTACGACGTGACCGACAGAGAGGTGGAGATTCTGGCTATAGTGCCGAAGAAAGAGGCTGCGGCGTGGCTTGAGCGCTACGGGCAGTCGGACAAGACCAAGGGGGAAGACGAGGAAGCAGAATGAAGAGGGTTGCCTTGTCGGAAGTCAAGGATGATCTGTCGCGTTACCTTCGGCTGGCCGCGAAGGAAGAGCTTGTCATTACCCGTCACGGGAGGGCAGCGGGGGTGCTGATCGGGTTTGAGTCGGAAGAAGACTGGTTTGACTACCGCCTTGAAAGCGATCCCCGGTTCTTGAACCGCATCGCCGTGGCTAGGGCCAGCCTCCAAGCGGGGCGTGGCGTGCGTTTGGAAGATGTAGACGCCCCGTCTAACAAGGGCGCTCCACCCAACCGCGGCCATCGACGCGTTCGGCCCAAGCGGGCACGGTCGCGGTCTGGCCGCGGCGGGTGAGCGCCAGCGATGGCCCGACGCTCGCCGCCGTTGCTTCGCAACGCCCACTCGCTCTCGGGCCATCGGGGCGGCGGCGCGGGCGCGCCGCGTGCGTGGGCCGCTCGCGCGGCCCATCACGCGGCTGGAGCCGGCAGGCGCTTCAGCAAGCCAGCTTGCCTCTGCGCCTGCGGCTCAGCCGCCGCCCCGTTCGGCCGCTGCGAGAGCAGAGAGAAGTACCGATGTGCGGGAGGTCCAGGGCTGTCGATGAATAGGCGAGTAAGAGCTCTGGGAGAAACCGTCTTACGCGTCAAGAACCTTTCGGCCGTCAAGCGCTTCTACACCGATATCATCGGCCTCGATATCCTCCAAGAGTTCGAACGAATCGCCTTCTTGAAGGTTTCAGACGGCTACGGCGGCCACACTCAGATCATCGGGCTCTTCCATGAATCTTTGCCTGCGCCATTCCCGAAGGACCCACGCGAACCGGTTCGTCTTGAGCAGACATCCCTTCACCACTTCGCACTCGAGATAGATAAGAGCGACTTCGACGCCGAGCTAGGCCGCCTTCGGGGCCTTGGCGTCGATGTCACGACATTCGAACATCGATGGTGTCACTGGCGATCGCTGTACGTGCGAGACCCGGAAGGGAACATCTTAGAGCTCGTGTGCTACGACGAGTCCATCCAGTAAGCGGCCTAACCTCACGCGGGAGCGGGCGTTAGGAGGGTGTTTCTCGCCCGAGCCACCGGAGCGAGCAGTGGACCGCCCTGTTGACGCCATCTCCTACGCGGGCGCGCGAGGGGAAGAGCGCTCGCTGGCCGTTCGTATGCGCCGAGAGGCCATCCGGGTGAAGGCCGTCCGCCAGATGTGGGTGGAGACAGGACTGAAGCCCGGCGACGGGGTCCGGCGCTGATAAAACCGTCAGCGTCAATCGAGCAGCGCGGCGAACTCCTCGACAGTCAGCCCAGCCTTCCGAATCAGGGATCGCAGAGTTCCGGGATCGAGTTCGTCGTGGTCTGGAACGGAGAGGGTGTAGAAGGTCGCCGGTTTCTTCAGGATGATGTGGCTGCCCTTCCGGCGGGCAACCACCCATCCGGCTCGCTCAAACGCCTTGACGGCTTTCGCCCCGGAGACGACGGGCAATGGCATCGAGATCCACCTCAATCAGCCGCTCCCATACCTCCGGGGGAACCGGTCGCGGGTGTCCGTAGGCCTCAAAGAGTTGAACCGGCCGGCCCGACGCATCCTTTTCTTCCCCAAGGACGAATCCGAGCCGGACCTCCAATGTCCCTTCGACGGCTTCCTGGATATTGCGCAACGCCTCTTCCTCAGTGCGGCCCTGGCTAGTCGCTCCAGGGACCTCAGGCGCCTCCGCGATGATCCAGCCGCGTTCGCCACGTGAGAGATGGACAAGGAGGCGGATCACCCGCTCACCCATGAGCTTCGGCGTCTCCTCTCGGATTCCTCACGCGAATAGTTTACACCAGCCGCAAGCTGAACCAAAAGGCCTTCATGACATACCCAGTTGGATCGTGCCCCGTTACGACCGCTCCTCGAAGAAGAAGCGCGTGACCACCGGCATGTGGTCCGAGATCTCCTCGCTGACCTCCTTGATGTAGCGCTTGATCTGGGCGGCCTTGGGCTGCGTGTCCAGGAGGGCGCCGAGCGACCGCCAGCGGACCACGGCCGGATCGCCCGCGAGCTCGTCCACCGCCGCGATCGAGAGCGCCACCAGGTCCAGGCGCGACCCGATGCGCTGCTTGTTCTTGAAGTAGAGGTGACTGATCGCGGACTTCGTGTTGATGGATCGAAATCGCGCCCGGCCCGCGCCTTCGAGGTCGTGGAAGCTGCGCCAGGCCGGGGCATCCGGCGGCTCGTTCCAGTCCCCCATGATGATGTGGGTGGAGACAGGACTGGAACCCGGCGACGGGCTTCGGCGCTGGTTCAGGGTCGAGCTTGAGGACGCCTGGATCCTGACGGTCTACTACGACGAAGCCCTTGAGAGTTGGTTCTCTCGGGAGAACGTGTGAACTGGGACGTGTGTGGGGCGCTCACGCCGGAGTGTAACGCAAACCATGGGTGCCTGGGTGGCCCCCCGCCGAGTGCCCTACAGCAGGAACTTCATCAGGAGGGTGGCCAGCCCCAGGAAGGAGAAGAAGCCGAACACGTCGGTGAACGTCGTGATGATGACGCTGGAGGCGATCGCGGGGTCGATCCGGAAGGTCTTGAGCGCCAGCGGGATGAGTACGCCGACCGCGGCGGCCACCAGCATATTGAAGAGGAGAGCCAGCCCGAGGATCAAGCTCAGGAGGAACTGCCCTCGCCAGACGTAGGCGATCGCCATCATCAGCAGGCCGTTGGCGGCGCCGGTGGTGAGGCCCAGCAGGATCTCCTTCCGCAGCACCCGCCTGAGGTGACCCGCGGTCATATCGCCCAGGGCGAGCCCGCGGATCACGACGGTGGCGGTCTGGGTGGTCCCGATCCCGCCCATGGAGGCCACGATCGGCATGAACACCGCCAGGAGCGCCAGCGACTGGATCGACTCCTCGAAGAGCCCGATCACGGAGGCGGCCAGGATGGCCGTGGCCAGGTTGATGAGCCGCCAGACCATGCGCTTGGTGAAGACCGTCCGAGGCGGGTCGAAGACGGTCTCGTCCCCTGCGACCCCCGCGAGGCGCTGGATGTCCTCGGTGGCCTCCTCCTGGATGATGTCGATGACGTCGTCCACCGTGATCGTGCCGAGGAGCCGCCGGCCCTGATCCACCACGGGGATGGCGACGAGGTTGTACTTCGCCACGAGCCGGGCCACCTCCTCCTGGTCGGTGTCCGGCGTCACGCTCAGCACGTCCTCCTCCCGGATCAGCTTCACCGGCGTGGCCAGGTCGGCGGTGATGAGCCGGCGGAACGGGACCACGCCGACCAGGTGATCGTGGTCGTCCACCACGTAGAGATAGAAGACCTGCTCGCTGGAGGCCGTCTTGCGCACGTGCTCGATCGCCTGGGCCACCGTCGCCTCCTCGTGGACTGCGACGATGCGTGGGGACATGATGCGCCCCGCGGTCTTCTCACCGTACTCGAGGAGCTCCTGGACTTCCTCGGCCTGCTCCTCCTTCATGAGGTCGAGGACCTTCTCGGCCTGCTCGTCGGGCAGCTCGTCGACGATCTCGGCGGCGTTGTCCACGGGCATCCGGTCCAGGATCCCGGAAAGCTCCACCTCGTCCAGCGCCCGCACGAGCTCCAGGAGCGTCTGATCGTCCATCTCGTGCAGGACCGCTCCGGCCTGCTCCCGGTTCAGCAGGCGGAAGAGCCGGATCTGCACGGCCGCCGGCAGTTCCCGGAGCGCCCGGGCGACGTCGGAGGAGTGCGACTCCTCGAGGAGCTGGGCGAGGCGCTCCTCGCGCCCCCCCTCCAGGAGGTCCTTGACGATCTCGTCGAAGCGGTTTGAGGCATCCATGTCAGGTCACGGGTCTGGGTGGCTCGGGGGTCCGCAGCCGGGCCTCGAGCTGGCGGATCTGGGCGCGGAGCTTCCAGCGCTGAACCAGGCCGACGAGGCTCACCAGGAGGCCCCCGACAGCCAAGGACACGAGAATCACCCCGGCCAGCGGTGCGCCCTCGATCTTCCACGCCAGGAAGCTGACGGTTACGCGGTCGGCGTTCTGAAGGGCGAAGACCGCCACCGCGATGGCCAGCGCGGCGACGAGCAGATAGACCAGCGGCACGGGTCACTCGGCATCGGGCCCCCGGAGGGCCCGGAGGAAGCGATCCGCGATTTCCTCCCTGAGCGCGGCCTCGGAGACCTCCCCGACCCTGGCCCGCCAGTCCTTCAGCTGGATCACCGCCTTCGCCATCGCCCGATGGCCTCCGGCGAGCCCAAGATCGCCGAAGGCCAGACGCGCCACTTCCCCCGCGCTCCTCACGTACCCGACGTTTCTCACCGAGATATGAAGCTCCCCGTTGACGACACCGGACACTACCGACCACTCGATCCCGGCAACCTGGAGGAAGAGGTCCGCGAACTGGGGGATCAGGCTGCCCTGACCCACGCTCCCCAGGTGGGAGAACAGGACACCGCGCAGGATCTGACGACGGGCCAGGCCGTGGGCCAGGATGTCCAGCGCTTCCGGCGGGAGCTCGGGCCGCTCGATCCGGCGGAGCGCGTTGTGGTTGGCGAGGAGGTACAGGAAGGCGAAGGCCTCCATGTCAGCCCGGGTCGCGCCCCGCTCGAGGTGGAGCGTGTCCGCCTTGATGCCATAGAGAAGGGCGGTGGCCAGCCGCTGCGTCACCTTGACCTCGGCGGCGCGCAGGTACTCGGTGAGGATGGTGGAGGTGGCGCCGTAAGCCGGCCGGATGTCCTTGAGGAGCACCTTCACCGTCCGGTCCTCCGGGTGGTGGTCGATCACCAGGTCCACGGCGTCAAAGCGCTCCTCGAAGAAGCCCGGCTGGGTATCGACCATGGCGACGCGGTCGTACGCGTCGAGCGCCCGGCTCTGGATCTCCTCGACCTCGATCTCCAGCAGCTTGCAGAGGGCCAGGTTCTCCGGGCGCGTGATGGTCCCGAAGGTCGCGATAGGCGCCGAGGCCTTGTTGCGCCCGAGCAGCGTGCGAAGGGCGAGCGCCGAGGCGATGGCGTCAGGGTCGGGGTCGTCCTGCATCATGATGAGGACGCGCTCGGCGCTCTCGAAGTGCTGCCGGATGCGCTCCACCCTGGCCCGGAGCGTCGCGCGCTCGAGCTCCGGCTGGATCACCCGCTCGGCGAAGGCGGCGAGCGGGAGCGTGGTGACGCCGGCGGGGTTCCCGTTCAGGGGCGCTGCGTCATCCGTGAGGACCAGCACAGGCGCGTGGGGGGCGACGGCCCTGAGCGCGGCCAGCATCCGGGGGAGCCGGTCGGCTGGCCCCGCGAGCAGCGCGGGCTCGGCGCCGCTCTTAAAGGCCCGCCGGTAAACCGCCGGCTCCTCGAGGTCGCCAGCGAGGGCGTGGCCCCCCCGGCGCGCGATCCGCGCCCGCGCCGCGCTAGCGCGTACGACGAACAGGGGCGGCTCGCCGGGAAGCGAGGCGCCCCGCAGAAGCTGGGCCAGGAAGTCGTCGGGGCAGATGAGAAGCGGGCGCATGTCGCGCTCCTGTCCGATTCTACCGCCGGGGACCGGACCGGGCAAAGGATCGGCGGGCTCGTTCAGCCCTTCTGGCCCCGACGATACGCCTCGGTGCCCGCCCTCACCCCCGCCCTGAGCGCGCGGCGCAGGCGGCCGGTTTCCCGCTCGACGCGCTCGCGGCTCGCGTTCAGGACCTGGCTCACCCGCTCGAGTGATTTCTGGAAGGTCTCGCGAACCTGCTCGGCCCGCGCCACCGTCTGCTTTTCGAGCCGCGTGAGCCGTTCCTTCGCGCTCCCGGTGGACTGACGGGCCTGGCTCCTGAGAAGGCGGAGGTGCCCCTCGAGGGCGGCCAGCCGCTTCTCCAGCTCTTCGACCTTGCCCTTGACCTCTGCTGCACGCCGACGTGTCGGCCTGTCCGTCTTCGGGCTCATCTCGCTGGCTCCTCCCCCGGAGCCGCGCCTCGCGCGCGGCCCCGCGTCCCGCCAACTCTACCGCGCGTGGGTGGGCCGGGTCCAGAGGGTGGGGAGGGTCAACCGCCGCGCCCGGGCGACGTTCGGTAGAGAGCCTTGAGCCAGAGCGGGGCGACGAAAGTCGTGACCATGACCATGGCGACGAGCGCCGCGTAGAGGCTCGCCTCGATCACGCCGTTGGCCAGCCCGACCTCCGCGAAGATCAGCCCGACCTCACCGCGCGGGATCATCCCAACTCCCACCAGCCAGCGTCGAACGCCGCGCTGGTACACCCCCAAACCGGCGGCGAGCTTTGCGAGCACGGCCACGGCCGTCAAGAGCACCGCGAGCGCCAGGCTCCCATGGGCCGCGAACGGGTTGAGCGTCACGGGCTGCACCTTCATCCCGATCGTGACAAAGAAGATCGGCAAAGAGATCGGCGACGGGCTTGATCTGCTCCTCGATGTGGGCGCGCCGCTCGGTCTTCGCCAGGATCAAACCGGCGGCGAACGCGCCGATGATCGTCGCCAGACCGACCCGGTCGGCCACCGCCGCGAGGAGGACGCAGGAGCCCGAACAGAAGTTCGCGGAGTTCCATGTCGCCCAGCTGCGTGTCGGAAAACGCTCTTCGAGCGCGGGCTTTGCCCGCGCAACCGATTCCCGGGGGAGGCTTCGGATGGGGCCGTCCAGTCCCCCACCCATTGTCCCACCTAACACAGCGCCAGTCACTAATACACATCT
>JACQWB010000039.1 GCA_016209385.1 Candidatus Rokuibacteriota bacterium | reverse complement strand
TCTCCTCGAAGGCCATGTAGCTCGGCACGGCGAAGCCTGCGGCGAACTCGCCCTTGGCCACGACCGACGGCACGTCCCGGCTCCGGGCGGTGAAGATGCCGGAGTAGGCGGCGAGCTTCCGGAGCCACTCCCAGCCTTTCTCATACCCCTGCCCCTGGAGGATCACCTCGTAGGTGGCATGGGAAGAGGACGACCGGGTCGGGGCGCACTGGGCCACGTTCCCCTTGAGCTTGGGGTGGAGGAGGTCCTCCCAGTCCTTGGGAGGCGGCACTCCCAGGCGGGCCAGGAGCCTCGGATGGTAGACCAGGCCGTAGGGCTCGAGCGCGGTTCCGACCCAGAATCCCTTCGGGTCCTTCAGGAAGATGGGCTTGGGCTTGCCGATGGACGGCGGGATCGACTCGCAGGCCTCCTTCGAGAGGTCGAGCTTGACTAGGAGCTTCTTCTCCGCCAGGTCGTCGAAGAGCGCCGACTCGCCGCCCCAGAAGATGTCAGCCTCGGGCCGGCCCTTCCACTCCACGATCCGGCCGTAGGAGACCGGCGTCCCGGCGTGGAGCGCGCTCACCTTCACCGTCACGCCCCAGCGCTCCTTGGCATACTCGGCAAAGGCTTTGAGCGCTGCGTCGGTGATGAACTTGGATACCGGGGTCTGGAGGACCAGGGCGTCCTCGATCGGGGCCTGGGCGACGACTTGTGGCGGCAGCGCCAGAACTGCCGCGAAGACGGCCACTCCAGCCAGCACGTAACGCCACACACGTCTGCTCGATCGCATCGTCGTTCTCCTCTCTTGGTCTCTCATCGTTCGGAGGCTCTCGCCGCGGTTATCAGCCAGCTTGGGCCCAGCCCCGGGCCCGCTCCACGGCTCTCCGCCAGCCGTCCCAGACGGCGTGGCGGCGCGCATCGTTCATCCTCGACTCAAAGCGGCGATCGAGACGCCAGAGCTTCGCCAGGGCCGCTGCCGATGGCCAGAAGCCCACACCGAGCCCGGCGAGATAGGCTGCTCCGAGCCCTGTCGTCTCGGTGATGGCGGGGCGGAGTACCTCCACGCCCAGGATGTCAGCCTGGAACTGGCACAGGAAGTCGTTGGCCGCGGCCCCGCCATCCACGCGGAGCGAGGTGAGCGGCACCCCGAACTCTCCGGCCATGGTGTCGAGGACGTCCCGGCTCTGATAGGCGATCGCCTCCAGGGCCGCGCGGACCAGATGGGCCCTACCGGTCCCGCGGGTCAGCCCCACGATCGTCCCCCGCGCGTACATATCCCAGTACGGCGCGCCGAGCCCTACGAACGCCGGCACAAAGTAGACGCCGCCCGTGTCCTCCACCGACTCGGCCAGCTTCTGGCTCTCCGCCGCCTGAGAGATGACCGCGAGCCCGTCCCTGAGCCATTGAAGCGCGGCGCCCGCGATGAACACCGAGCCTTCAAGCGCGTAAGTCGTCTCCCCGTCGAGCTGCCAGGCCACGGTGGTGAGGAGGCCACGGGTGGAGGGCACGGGGACCGTGCCGGTGTTCAGAAGGGCAAAGCAGCCGGTGCCGTACGTGTTCTTGGCCATCCCCGGCTCGAAACAGGTCTGGCCGAAGAGCGCGGCCTGCTGGTCGCCGGCGATCCCCGCCAGCGGGATCCCGGCGGGCAGCCACCCGAGGTTCGTGGTCTCCCCCGCCGGACCGGCGGACGGCCTGACTTCTGGAAAAATCGAGGGCGGCAGGCCGAGCGGCGCCGCCAGCTCCGGATCCCACGCGAGCCGGTGGATGTCGAAGCAGAGCGTCCGGGAGGCGTTTGACGGGTCGGTGGCGTGAACGCGGTGTCCGGAGAGCTTCCAGATGAGCCAGCTGTCCACCGTCCCGAAGGCGAGCTGGCCCCGCTCCGCAGCTTGACGGGCATCGGGCACGCGGTCGAGGAGCCAGCGGATCTTCGTCCCTGAGAAGTACGCATCGAGAACCAGCCCCGTTCGCTCGCGGACCATGGGCTCGAGGCCGTCGGCCCGGAGCCGCTCGCAGAGGGGGGCGGTACGCCGGCACTGCCAGACAATCGCCCGATGGACCGGACGGCCGCTCCGGCGGTCCCAGAGGATCGTCGTCTCCCGCTGGTTCGTGATCCCGATGGCCGCCACCTCCGCGCCCGTGATGCCCGCAGCGCTCAGCGCCTGGCGGCCGGCAGCCTCGGTGGTCGCCCAGATCTCCTCGGGATCGTGCTCCACCCAGCCGGGCTCGGGGAAGTACTGGGGAAGCTCCGCATAGCCCCGGCCCCTCACCTGCCCTTCAGCGTCCACCACCAGGGCGGTGGAGCCCGTCGTCCCCTGATCCAGCGCCAGCACGTAGCGCCGCGCCGTCATCGCTTGAGCAGCTCCCGGGCCAGGTCGGGCCGGTCGGTGATCAGGATGTCGGCCCCGAGGGCGAGGAAGCGCCGCATGGCGTCCGCCTCGTTGACGGTCCAGACCCCGAAACTAAGCCCCGCCTGCTTGACCTGGTTGGCGATTTCTTCGGTGACAAGCTCCTGGTGGAGGCCGACGAAGTGGACGCCCATCCCGGGCAGCGCCGCGAGCTCTCGGTCGATGCTGGAGCCCGCCATCGCCAGCCTCGCCGGCGAGTAGAGGGCCCCGGCCCTGACCTCCGGCCTCAGCTCGCGCACCCGGCGGACCGTGGCCTGCTCGAAGGCCATCACGATCGAGCGTGGGATCGCGTGATAACGGTCGAGAATCGCGAGAACCTTCTCCTCGATGCCGGGATAGCGCTCGCGCCGGTGGTCCGCCTTGATGTCCACCAGGAGCTGGAGCCTCGCCAGCGCGGCGAGCTCCAGCACCTCCCCCAGCGTCGGGATGGGCTCGTCCATGACTTTCCCGTCCTTGTCCTTGAGGCGGAGGGATCGGAGCTCGCCGAGGGTCCGGTCCCGTACAGCACCCGTCCCTGTCGTGGTCCGCTCGAGCGTGGGGTCATGGATCACCACGAGCTCCCCGTCCTTGCTCAGATGGACGTCCAGCTCCAGGAGGTCGGCGCCGAGGGCGATCGCGTTCTTGAAGGCGAGGAGGCTGTTCTCGGGCCAGAGGAGCCCCCCGCCGCGGTGGGCGGCCACCAGCGCGCGACCCGAGCGCGGGTCCGCAGGGCCGCCCAGGACGGCCAAGAGGGCGAGGCCTCCCACGACCCCGAAGACGAGCGCAAGGCCCATCACTTCTCGCTCTCGATCAGGCCCTTGACGAACCAGCGCTCCCCTCGGCGGGGGGCTCCGCCCCCCGTTGTTGTTCGAGCGGGGCGGGTTCGGCCATGCCGTGCGGCGGGCCACCCGGGGCGCGAGGGCCGAGTCGATTGCGCAGGCTAAGCCTGCGCTCGATCAGCCGCACGCCAGTGGCCGGAACGCCCTGGTCTCTCACTTCTCGCTCTCGATCAGGCC
>JACQWB010000038.1 GCA_016209385.1 Candidatus Rokuibacteriota bacterium | reverse complement strand
GCCCGCCACCACCGGCTACACGCCGGACAACGAGAGCGAGTTCATGAAGCGCTACCTGGCCGGCGACCTCTACCGGCACCGCTGATGGTAACGTCGCGATGATGAGGATAAAGCGGGTCTATGAGCCGCCTTCGCCGGCGGATGGCCGGCGGATTCTCGTGGATCGCCTCTGGCCTCGGGGGCTCTCCGGGGCGAGGGTGAAGATTGACGACTGGGCGAAGGATCTCGCGCCGTCGGATCGTCTCAGGCGGTGGTTCGGTCACGACCCGAAGAAGTGGGCCGAGTTCCGAAAGCGATATCGCGCGGAGCTCGGGAAGCACGGTGAGCTGCTCAAGGAGATGGCCCTGAAGGCGTCCCGCGAGAAGGTCACCCTCGTCTACGGGGCGCGGGACCCTGAGCACAACAACGCGGTGGTGCTCAAAGGGTTCTTGGAGGAGCTTCAGAAGTGACCGGGACGCAGACGATGGAGACGATTGAAAGGCTCAACGAGCTGTTGGAGGCCGAGCGCGCCGGGGTGGAGACCATGTCGCATCTGATCGAGGTCGCCATCACGCTGGAAATGCGAAAGCTCTTTGAAGGGATACGGGACGATGAAGCGTGGTCCTGCGCTGGCCTGGCGAGCGCCATCAGGCGGCAGCGCGGGAGAATGTCGGAGACGAAAGGCGACTTCGCAGAGAAGGTCATGGCGGAGCCCACGCTCCCGGATCGCCTCCGGATGCTTAACCGGGGTCAAGGCTGGGTGGTAAAGCGCCTGGATGCCCCGCTAGAGAAGGAGCTGGATGAGGAGAGTGAGGCATTCCTTCGCCAGATGCGGGCCGTCCACGTCAGAAACATCGAGCGCTGCGACGGCCTGATCGCAGAGCTTGCGTCTGGCGCGAGGGTGAGCCGGGAGGCCAGGCGCGGTGCTGAGGAGGGGAGATAGAGCCCATGGGAGCTGTGCGTGCTTTCCGAGCCCGCTTCGCCACCGCGCGGGTTTTTGCACCGCTGGCGTTAGGTTCCCTCTTCGCCGGCTTGGTTGGTCTCGCCGATGCGGCCTCTCCACCTCCCTCGCCCGTGGAAGGGCAAGCCATCTT
This sequence comes from Candidatus Rokuibacteriota bacterium, assembly GCA_016209385.1. NCBI lineage: Bacteria > Candidatus Rokuibacteriota > Candidatus Rokuibacteriota bacterium. Next base: position 7,225 of record JACQWB010000038.1, on the reverse strand, counting down.
TCAAGAGAAGTGTGTCTCCTGCCACACCATCGGTGGCGGCCGGCTGGTAGGGCCTGATCTCCAGGGCGTAACGGCACGGCGGGATCGGGAGTGGCAGCGCTTACCGCCCAGCCTTCCCATGAGTGAGCCCGCCTGGGGGTGATGCGATGAGCCTTCTGCTGAAAGAGACCGTCGCGGCTCTCGAGGAGAAACTCGGCACGCAGCTCGACTGGCTCACCGTCGCCGACGTCGCGGTGGGGGTCTTTTTCACCGGCGTCGTCCTCGAGACCGGTCACGCGGGCATGGCGGCGACTCCAATCCGGGAAATCCCGGAAGCGGTCTGCTGTCCCCGCTCGCTGGCCCGGATGCCCGAGGCGGGCTCGATCCGCGGCCGGCTCGCGAGGGACCTGCTCCCCTTCGCCCTCGACCGGAATGTCCTGAAGCGGGCCATCGGCGTGGCCACGCTGAATGCGCTCTCCCATCTCCTGGAAGACAAGGCCGGCGCCGACGGGTATCTGGTAACCGTCGGCCGGGATGCCCTGGATGCGCTGCCCATCGGGACGGGGACGAAGGTGGTTCTGGTCGGCGCCTTCGAGCCGTATATCCGCCGCCTCAGGCAGGTTGAAGCCGACTTCTGCGTCGTGGAGAAGAACCCGGAGACCTTGAGGGGCGTGGACCGGAGCCGCTACCGCTCTCCCGAGGCGGCGCGCGACGTGTTCGCCGGGGCGGAGGTGGCCATCCTGACGGGGTCAGCGCTGGTCAACCACACGATGGACGCGCTGCTCGACGCGGTGAGCAAATTTTGCCGCATTGCCGTGGCGGGACCGACGGCCAGCCTCTTCCCGTTGCCGCTGTTCGCGCGCGGCGTCGAGGTGGTGGGCGGAATCCGGATCACCGACCCGGCTCTGATGGTCCGGATCCTGACCGAGGGCGGATCGGGGCATCACCTGCGCGGGGAGTGTGGCCAGAAGATGGTAATGACCCCTGCCTGAGTGCGAAAGAGGGGCAACGATGAGCGCGACACGGGGGGACCAGAGGGAGTTAATCTCCGAGGCTCGACTCCGGGAGCTGTCGGGAAGCGGCTGGCTCACGCGCTTCCTCGAGCAGTATCCGGTTGTGCGCCAGCTCCAGGCCGGCGCCGAGGACGAGTGCCTCAGGGGCGCGATCGATGTCCACGTCCACGCCGACCCCTGTAGCCTCATCCCTCGGAGCCAGGACTTCACCCAGGTCGCGGTCGACGCCGCGCGGGCCGGAATGCGCGCGGTGGTGCGGAAGGACCACTACTACTCCACGGTCGGGGAGGCCTGCGCCACCCAGCGCCACATCGACGATCTGGTGGAGAGCGGCGCGCTCGCGCAGCGCATCGAGGTGTACGGCGGGGTACCGATCACGTTCTCCGTGGATCCGAAGCAGGTGGAGCAGGCCCTCCGCTTCCCCGCGTTCAGGATGATCTGGCTCAACCCGGTGTACGGGGAGACGCTCGTCGAGGGAGGCAAGGTCCGGCCCGAGGTGGAGCGGATCCTCGAGCTGGCGCGGGACCACGGCATCGGGATCAACCTGGGGGCTCCCAGCCACAGCAAGAAGTACGGCGGGATGGACGACTACGAGGGCCTGGCGCCGGTGGTCGAGCGGATCGGCGTCCTCGGGGCCGCGGCCGTCCTCGATCACCCGCTGAGCTCGTTCACGGTGGAGCAGATCGCCGGGCTCGTCGGTAACGGGGTGTACGCCGGCCTCTTCTGCTACCCCTCGCTCCCGAGCGTGATCAAGGCGCCCGTGGTCGATCCCGCCCGCACCCTCGAGCTCGTCCGGCGGATCGGGCCCGAGCGGTGCATCATCGCCAGCGACGTCGGGATGCTCCTGGAGCCGACGCAGCTCGAAGCCCTCCGTCTGATGATCCGGCTGCTCATGATCCTGGGGCTGACCCCGCGCGAGATCGATCCGATGCTGAAGGCCAACCCCGCGCGGCTGGTCGGCCTCGACGCGGGCGGCGCGGATCCTGCGTGACGAGAGCGAGCCATGCCGTGGGGTGATCCGGATCCCGCCGATCCCAACGTCCTGATCGGCGTCGCCCTCCCCGCGGAGGCGGAGACCGTGCGGGAGATGGCCTATGTCTTCGCCGAAGAATTCGCCCGCCTCGGCTTCGACGAGGCGCGGCTCCTCCGGCTCTTCCGGAACCCCTTCTATGCCGGCCTTCACCACGTCTACCGCGCCCTCGGCGAGCCGGTCGTGAGCGAGATCGTCAGGGAGACCGTTCGCGCGTGGGGCCTCGGCCGCCTGAGCGCCGACGATCCTCCTCCGGAAGGAGCGTGAGTATGGCCTCGGTCCACAACTGGCAGCTCGGCCGTGCGATGAAGTACCCGTACGCGGCGGCCTATCCCGAGCGGCAGTTCGCCTTCGTCTTCAACATCAACCGGTGCATCGCCTGCCAGAGCTGCACCATGGCGTGCAAGTCCACCTGGACCTTCTCGAAGGGCCAGGAGCACATGTGGTGGGCCAACGTCGAGACCAAGCCCTACGGCGGTTACCCGATGTTCTGGGACATGAAGATCCTGGAGCTGCTGGAGGCGGCGAACCCGGATGGCCAGCGCTGGTCGGAGAGGCTCTCGAGCGATCCGAAAGCGCCCTACGGCCGGTTCGGCGGCCAGACGATCTTCGAGGCCGAGCGGATGCTCACTCCCGACAGCGCCCGGATCCTCGGTTACCTGCCGGCCGACGAGGAGTGGAACTCACCGAACATCTACGAGGACAACCCCGTGGGACCGCGCGGGGTGCCCATGGAGTTCCACAAGACCGGCGAGCGGCTTCCTGAGCACCGGACGTGGTTCTTCTACCTGGCCCGCATCTGCAACCACTGCACCTACCCGGCGTGCCTGGCCGCCTGCCCGCGCAAGGCGATCTACAAGCGACCTGAGGACGGCGTCGTCCTGATCGACCAGAAGGAGTGCCGGGGGTACCGCAAGTGCGTGGAGGCCTGCCCGTACAAGAAGTCCATGTACCGGGGGAACACCCGGATCTCCGAGAAATGCATCGCCTGCTACCCGCGCCTCGAAGGAAAGGACCCGGAGTCGGGGGGGCGGGCCTGGCAGACCCGCTGCATGGCGGCCTGCATCGGCCAGATCCGCCTGCAGGGCCTGGTGAGGATGAACCGCGACGGGACGTGGGCGGAGGACCGCTACCACCCGCTCTACTATCTCGTCCACGTGGCCAAGGTGGCGCTCCCCCTCTATCCCCAGTTCGGGACCGCGCCGAACGGCTACTACATCCCACCCCGGTGGGTTCCGCGTCCCTACCTCCGCCAGATGTTCGGACCGGGCGTGGACCAGGCGATCGAGCGCTACGAAAACCCCGACCGTGAGCTCCTCGCCGTCCTCCAGCTCTTCAACCGGGCCCGGGAGATCGTATACGCGTACAAGTTTGTGGAGGGCCCGAAGGTCTACGAGGCGACCGTCCGCGGCAGGCGCGTCACGCTCTACAACGACACGGTGATCGCCTACGGGAAGGACGGTGAGGAGCTGTTCAGGACCACGTTCGAGGAGCCGGTCCACGTGAGGCCGAGCAAACATGCGAACTCAATATGACAGTGGGAGGGGGGCTACGCCCCCCTCCCATGCCTCCCCCCATGAGCTTGCGCGGGCAAAGCCCGCGCTCGAATCGGCAAAGCCGGCGCTCGATCCGGCCGAGCCGGCGCATTCGGCGGTGGATATGGCGCTGTGCAGGAGCGGGCTCTATGAGGCGCTGGCGCTCGGATTTCAACCGCCGACGGCCGAGACCGTGGTGCGGCTCGCCTCGCCCGAGGGCGCCGGGGCATTGGCCGATGCGGCGGCGCGCCTCGACGAAGCGCGGGGATCCGAGCTCGCCCCGCGTGTGCATCGCCTCGGCAGGCACGACGGCATCGAGGCGCTCGCGAGTTCGTTCGGGCGCCTCTTCGGCCCCACGGCGCGCGGCGGCGTCCCGCCCTACGAGACCGAGTACGGGGAGGACTCGCTCTTCCAGCCGATGCAGGAGATGAGCGACCTCGCCGCGTTCTACCGGGCCTTCGGTCTTGAGCTGGCTGCGACAGCTCATGAGAGGATCGATCACATCAGCAGCGAGTGCGAGTTCCTGCTCTTCCTGGCTCGCAAGGAGGCCTACGCCCTCGAGCGCGACGATCGGCCGATGCTGGACGCGACGCGGCAGGCGGCCCGCCGCTTCCTCCGGGACCACCTCGGGCGGTGGGCGCCCACCTTCGGGCGGCGGCTCGCGCGCGAGGACCCCGGAGGGTTTTTCGGCGCCCTGGGGACGCTCTGCGCTGACTTTGTGGCCCTCGATTGCGCCCAGGCGGGGGTGGCGCCCGGGCCCGAGTTCCTGCGTCTCCGCTCGGTTCAGCACGCCGATGCCCCGATGGCGTGCGGCTCGGTGGGCGACCTCCTCCAGATCCGGCTCCGGTCCGACTGCCCCGGCGGCCGGTGAGGGGCGCAGGCATGGCCGAGATCGCGATCGAGTACGAGCCGCGCCTGGTCGAGGAGGCGGTCTTCTTGGCGGCGCGGGGTCGCGCGGCGGAGGGCGACCTCCGGCGTGAAAGGGACCGGCTCTACGAAGTCCACGACCCCGAAGAGCAGGAGGCCGGGTTTCGTGCGGTGCACGCCGCGTGGTTCGAGCGGCTCGGCCTCGGGCGGCAGCTCGAGCTGGCACTCGAGGAGCAGCCGTCCGTCGCGGCGAAGATCGGCCGGTGTCTTGTCGCCTGCGCGCGATCGGGGCGGGATGAGGGCGCCGAGCTGTTCGTTTCTCCCGAGGACGGGGGCGCCGGGCCGCGGCAGCGCGTGGTGGTCCTCCGTCTCAGACCGGAGACGCTCACGGTCCCCGAGCGCCTGCGCTTGCTCCTCCGGCGCGAGTTCCTCCACGTTGCTGACATGCTCGACCCGGCGTTCGGCTACGAGCCGCGGCTCCGTGCGCCGGCGCTGGCGCCCGCGCGTCAGCGACTGCTCAGCGATCGCTACCGCGTCCTCTGGGACGCGTTCGTCGACGGGAGGCTCGGACGCCTCGGCTGGGCTCCGGTCACGATCCGGGCCGAGCGTCTCGAGGACTTTGAGCGGGCATTCCCGGGCCTGGGGGAGCGCATGGAAGCCAGCTTCGAGCGCTTCTTCGGCGATGGGGCCCTGACCCACGCGGAGCTGGCCGCCTTCGCTGCCGATCCTCAGACCGCGCTCCGCGGCGAAGCAGGCGTGAGCCAGGGGAGGTGAGCCATGGGTAGCGAGCGCTTCATCCGCTCCCACTTCGACGGTGCGGTGGCCCGCATCACGCTGGCGCGGCCGCCGCTCAACATCCTGACCATCGAGATGATGGAGGAACTGAACGCTGCCCTCCGGGAGTGCTCGCGCCGACCCGAGACCAAGGCCCTCGTCCTCGCCGCCGAGGGCAAGGCCTTCTCCGCTGGCGTTGCGGTCGAGGACCACCTGGGCGACAGCGTGAAGCCCATGCTAGAGGCCTTTCACCAGATCTTTCGTCACATCCGGTCCCTGGATTGCCCGACGCTCGCGGTGGTCCAGGGGCCGGCCCTGGGGGGCGGGGCTGAGCTGGCGACATTTTGCGATCTGGTCATCGCCAGCGAAACCGCCACCCTGGGACAGCCTGAGATCAGGGTGGGGGTGTTCCCCCCCATCGCAGCCGTCCACTATCCGACGCGCGTAGGGCTGGCGCGCACGCTCCAGCTCCTCCTCTCCGGGGACGTCGTCTCCGCCCGGGAGGCCGAACGGATCGGCCTCGTGGACCGCGTGGTCCCGCCTGAGCAGCTCGAGGCCGCTGTGGCCGATGCGCTCGGCAGATTCACCGACAAGAGCGCGGTGGTCCTCAGGCTGGCCAAGCGCGCGGTCCGCGAGGCCAGCGGGCGCAGCTTCGAGGCGGCGCTCGCCGCTCTCGAGGCGCTCTACCATGACGAGCTGATGCGAAGCGAGGACGCGGCGGAGGGGCTCCGCGCCTTCGTCGAGAAGCGCCCGCCGGTGTGGAAGCACCGGTGAGATCACACACAGACGACCAGCGAAGGAGGAGGGAGCCGTGAAGCTCGAGGGAAAGACCGCACTCGTCACCGGCGGAGGCCGGGGGATCGGACAGGCCATTGCGCTCGCGCTGGGCCGCGAGGGCTGCCAGGTCGCCGTGGCGGACATCCTGGCGGAGAACGCCAGGGCCGTGAAGGACCAGGTGGAGGCGCTCGGCGTGAAAGGGCTGGCGCTCGCCGTGGACCTGACCCGGCGAAAGGACGTTGAGCGAGCGATCGAGGAGGCCCTCGTCCAGTTCGGCCAGCTCGACATCCTGGTCAACAACGCGGGCTGGGACAGGCTGGAGCTGTTCCTGGAGTCGGACGAGGAGACCTGGGAGAAGATCATCGCGATCAACTTCAAGGCGGTGCTCTATACCTGCAAGGCCGCGCTCCCCCACATGGTGCGGCGCGGCTCGGGCAAGGTCATCAACATCGCCTCCGACGCCGGCCGCGTGGGCTCGACCGGCGAGGCCGTGTACGCGGGGACCAAGGGAGCGGTGATCGCCTTCTCGAAGACCCTGGCGCGCGAGCTGGCGCGCCACCGCATCACGGTCAACGTGGTCTGCCCCGGGCTCACCGAGACGCCGCTCCTGCAGTCGATCCGCGCCCAGTCGCCGAGCGCCCAGAAGGTGATCGAGGGAGTCACGCGCGCCATCCCGCTCGGGCGCGTGGGGGCGCCCGAGGACATCGCTGCCGCCGTGGTCTTCCTGGCCTCGCCCGGGGCGGATTTCGTGACCGGCCAGACGGTCAGCGTGAGCGGCGGCCTCACGATGTGTTGACGACGATGGCCCCCTCACCCAGCCCTCTCCCCCGAGGGGGAGAGGATAGAGGTGGGGGGGGGCGAACAGGAACGAGAAGGAGAGAACCATGGCACAGGACGTGAAAGCGATCGACTTCATGTACTACGTGGCGACGCCCGAGTTCATCGCCAAGTGGACCGACGCGAAGAAGGGCGAGCTGGTCTGCCGGATGGAGCGCGCGATCGGCAGCCTGCCGTCGTTCGAGAGCATGGAAGCCATGCTCCGGAAGATGGACGAGGCCAACGTCGAGCGCGTGTTCATCACGCAGACGAAGATGTGGTCGTACTGGAACAAGTGGATGTACATGGACACGTCCCTCGAGGAGGTGACCCAGTACACGCGGCGGTATCCGGACCGCTTCGTGGGCCTCGCGGGGTATAACCCGTTCCGGATCAAGGAGAGCCTGCGCGAGATCGAGGTCGCGGTGAGGGAG
>JACQWB010000037.1 GCA_016209385.1 Candidatus Rokuibacteriota bacterium | reverse complement strand
CTGCTAAGGGAAGGCGGGATTCGCTCCGGACCTCCTACCGGAACGGCATCCTGGAGGTCACCGTCGCCAAGGCCGGGAACGGCACGTGAAGCTGATCCTCTTCGGGGGCAAGGGAGGAGTCGGCAAGACCACCTGCGCCTCGGCCGCCGCAGTCCAGCTCGCCGACGCCGGATGCCGGACGCTCCTGGTGTCGGCCGATCCCGCCCACTCGCTTTCCGACTCTCTCGAGCACGAGATTGGCCCTGAGGTCCAGAAGATGGAGGGGGTGGAGAACCTCTCTGCGCTGGAGATCTCGGCCGAGCGGCTCTTCCTGAAGTTCAAGGAGGAGCACGGGGAGGAGATCAAGCGGATCTTGGAAACCGGAACCTACCTGGACGAAGGGGACCTCGACGACCTCTTTTCCCTCTCTATCCCGGGGCTTGACGAGGTGATGGCCCTCATGGAGCTGGTGGAGCTGATGGATCGGGGGGAGTACGACTTCCACATCCTGGACACGGCCCCCACGGGCCACGCCCTGCGCCTCCTGGCTCTCCCCGAACTGCTGGATGAGTGGATCAGGGTCCTGGCCCGGATGCGCTACAAGTACCGCTATGTGGTTTCCCGCTTGGCGCGGCGGGAAATCCACGAGCCCGCGGACGACTTCCTCTTCACTATGAAGCGGACGGTAAGGAAGATCCAGGGGCTCCTCCGCGATCCAGGCCGGTGCGAGTTCGTGGTCGTCACCATCCCGGAGACGATGGCCATTGCCGAGACCCAGAGGCTGGTCGAGGAGCTGGGCCGCATGAAGATCCCCGTCCGGTGCCTGGTCGTGAACCGGATGGTTTCCTCGGAGCGCGGGGCGTGCCCCTTCTGCCACGAGCGGTGGCAGGAGCAGCGGGGCTTGCTCCAGAAGTGTGAGCGCGCCTTCCCCCAGCTCACAATCTTCAAACTGCTGGAGCACCCCCACCAGGTGAAGGGACTTCAGCGGCTCAGGGGGGTTCCCCTCCCTGTCCAGTGGTTCAGCGCGGATCCCGTGGTCGTGACGGAACGAGGCCTTGAGTGATGGAGGAGCGGCCTTCCAAACCCCTGACCCTCCGGGTGGCAGAGGCCCTCCCCAAGGACGTAGGCCGCGGCCTCGCCCGCCTTGACCCCGAGGACATAAAGGCCCTCGGCGCCGATGTGGGCGATATCGTCCAGATCCAGGGAAAGCGCCAGACCGTGGTCAAAGTGATGCCTGCCTATCAGGAGGCCAGGGGGAAGGGGATCGTTCAGGTGGACGGCCTCACGCGAACCAACGCCCAGGTGGGACTGGACGAGAGGGTGACGGTGACGAAGATGCAGGCCAGGCCGGCGGTGAGGCTTACCCTTTCCCCCCTTTCCCTGATGCGCCCGGCCCAGCGGGAGCGGGACACCCGCTACCTCGCCCGGCTCATCGAGGGGTTGCCGGTTCTCACCGGCGACCGGATCCGAGCCACCCTCTTCGGCACCATGGCCCAGGAGTTCACCGTCCTGGAGACCGCACCGGGCGGGGCAGTCATCGTTCAGCCCACTACCCTGCTCCGCGTCCGCCAGGCCGAGGGCCCGGTGGAGCCTTCCAAGGTCTCTTATGAAGACATCGGCGGGCTCCACCGGGAGATCCAGCGGGTCCGGGAGATGATCGAGCTCCCCTTGAAGTATCCCGAGGTCTTCGAGCGGCTGGGGATTGGCGCCCCCAAGGGGGTCCTCCTCCACGGCCCGCCGGGCTGCGGCAAGACGCTCATTGCGAGGGCCGTGGCCAATGAGACTGACGCCCGCTTCTTCGCCGTGAGCGGGCCAGAGGTGATCCACAAATTCTACGGAGAGTCGGAGGCCAAGCTCAGGAAGCTCTTCGAGGAGGCCGAGCGCCAGGCCCCCAGCATCGTCTTCCTGGACGAGATCGATGCCATCGCCCCCAAGCGCGAGACGGTGGTGGGCGAGGTAGAGAAGCGAGTAGTGGCCCAGCTCCTGGCCCTCATGGACGGCCTCCGCTCCCGCGGCCAGGTCATTGTGATCGGCGCGACCAATCTTCCCAATCTCCTCGATCCGGCCCTTCGGAGGCCCGGTCGCTTTGACCGGGAGATCACCATCGGCATCCCGGATAAGCGGGGTCGGCGGGAGATTCTCGAAATCCACACCCGGGGGATGCCCATGGCCGAAGATGTGGACCTGGAGGAGCTGAGCGAAATCACCCACGGCTTTGTGGGTGCGGACCTGGAGGCGCTCTGCCGGGAGGCGGCCATGGCGGCCCTCCGCGCCCTTCTCCCCCAGATTGAATTTGAGGTGGGCGCCATCCCCTACGAGGCCCTCATGGAGATCAGGATCCACCGGGCCCATTTCTTCGAGGCTCTCAAGGAAGTGGAGCCCTCCGCCCTGCGGGAGATCAGCGTGGAGGTTCCTGATGTGCGGTGGGAGGACGTGGGCGGGCTCGATGCCGTCAAGCAGGAACTGGTGGAGGCCATCGAGTGGCCGCTCCGCTATGCGCCCCTCTTCCAGCATGCCCGGGCCAGACCCCCGCGGGGTATCCTCCTCCACGGCCTCCCCGGGACCGGCAAGACCATGCTGGCCAGGGCCGTGGCCACGGAGAGCCGGGCCAACTTCATCGCCATCAAGGGGCCCCAGCTCATGTCCAAGTGGGTGGGGGAGAGCGAGCGCGCCATCCGGGAGGTCTTCAAGAAGGCCAAGCAGGCCGCCCCCTGCCTCATTTTTCTGGACGAACTCGACGCTCTGGCGCCGAGGCGGGGCCTGGACCCATCGGGTGTCTCGGAACGGGTCCTGAGCCAGCTCCTCACCGAGCTGGACGGGATCGAGGAGCTTCGGGGGGTTATAGTCGTGGCGGCCACGAACCGGCTGGACATCGTCGATCCGGCCCTCCTCCGCCCCGGCCGCTTCGATTCGCTTATCGAGATCCCAATGCCCGATGAGGGGGAGCGGCTTGAGATCTTGCGAGTCCACACGAAAGGAAAGCCCCTGGCCAAGGATGTGGATCTGGCCGTCCTGGCCAGAGAGGGCCAAGGGCTGGCTGGAGCTGAGATCGAGGCGATCTGCCGGAAGGCCGCCATGCTGGCCATCCGAGAGTACGTGGAGGTCCATCCGTGGGGGAGCGATCCGGACTTTCAGGGATACGTCGTGCGCATGGCTCATCTGGTAGAGGCCATGAAATCCATTGGAAAAGGAGGAGGGAGGTGAGCGTGAGATGAAGGCACGCGTCCGGTATGGTGACCCTCGCGGACATGAAATCTCGAAGGAGATGACGCAGAGCCACGGGAGGGGGACCGTCCTGGTAGTGGACGACGAGGAGGAGATCTGCCGCCTCCTGGCCGAGATCTTGGCGTTGGGTGATTTTAGAGTGGCGACAGCTCAGAATGGCCGCGAGGCGTTGAGGCTCGTTGAGCAGGAGCCTCCAGACCTCATCATCCTGGACCTGGTTATGCCGGAGATGGATGGCGTCGAGACCCTCAGGCGGATCAGGGCGCAGGGCAATACGACGAGAGTCGTGATCCTCACGGCCCAGGGGACGGCTCAGTATGCTCGGGAGGCCATGGCGCTGGGGGTGACGGAGTTTCTCGGTAAGCCCTTTCACTTGGACCGGCTCCTCACGCTTGTAGCCCAGGAGGTGGGGAAAGCAATGAGGGGTGAAGAGCAAAGGACGTGAGGCGGCTCATCTATGTCCCCGTCATCCACAGCATGGTGGACATGGGGTCCAGGGCGGAGGCCCTGAAGCAGGAGTCCATCCGGCGGTTTGGGGGCGAGCGCTGGGCGAGGAGCCGCCGCATGATCGACGAGGTCTGGGAGGGGATCAGGGCGAGGCTCTTGGCCCTCGACCTCCCCTGGGAGAGGGTCAGGATCTATCAGGACGGCCTTCCCGTCTCGGGGAAAGAGCTTGAAATCACCCGGGATGTGGCGTCCCAGGGGAGCAAGAACTACCAGATCGTCATGGAGCTAGTCGGGAGAGGGGCGAGGCTCATGGGGACGGAGTCGCCCGACCTGCTGAGCCGGGAGTACACCCACATCAAGCGGATCGCCGAGGCGCCGACCGACGCCGAGCGGGAAGAGGCCACGCGACGGTACGCGGCAGAGAGCGCAGAGATCCTGAAGGAGCGCGACGCCTTCATCGCCCGGCGGATCGCCGAGACGCTGCAGGAGGGAGAAGTGGGCCTTGTCTTCCTGGGAATGCTGCACGAGGTGGATCGCCTCCTCCCCGAGGGAATCCAGGTGGAATTTCTCATCGACCGGCTCCCCCTGCGGGAGGTGGAGGAGCGCTCATGAACCCTGACGCCGGTTGGTACCTCTATGCCTTCCTCTGCCACGAAGACCTGCCGCCGTTGACGGGGATCGACGGGCGCTCTCCCCTGAGCCTCATCGCGGAGAACGGGATCGCGGCTCTGGCGAGCCCGGTCCTTCTGGCCGAGTTCGGTGAGGAGGCCTTCCGCCGGAACCTGGAGGATCTCCACTGGCTAGAGGAGAAAGTGCGCCTTCATGAGGCCATCGTGGAGGCGACTCTGGCCAAAGGCCCGGTTCTTCCCATGAAGTTGGGCATCATCTTCACGGACCCGGAAAGGATCCGGGCAGTCATCCGAAGGAATGCTCGGCGCATCCGGGAGGCCCTGGAGTTCCTGAGAGACAAGGTCGAGTGGGGAGTGAAGGGGTTCGCGGACCGTGCGGCACTCCGCGCCGCGGTGTTCCGCAGCGACCCGGAGCTGGTTGCCCTCTCCCGCGAGGCGAGCCCCAAACCGCCCGGGCAGGCGTTCTTCCTTAAGAGAAAAATCGAGGAGACCGCCTCCGAAAAATCCCAGGAGCGTGAGGAAGTGCTTGCCCGCGAGGCCCTGGAGGCTATCCGGGGGACAGTGGTGGAGCTGGCAGCGTATCCTCCCCTCCTCCCAGAGCCCCCGCGGGGAGAGAGGATCATCCTCAACCTGGCTTGTCTCGTGAGGCGGGAGGAGGTGGAGGCCTTCCTCGCGGAGGTGGAGCAGTGGAACCGGGGCCACGCCGAAGAAGGCTTCAGGCTCTTGGCCTCGGGCCCCTGGCCCCCTTACCACTTTGTTCGGTGGGTTGACGATGAGGGATAACGGTCAGCCTGCTTCCAGCCGGGAGCGGCAGGTCACGCTCCTTGAGACGCTCGATCGCCTCCTCAACCGGGGGGTCGTGGTCGCGGGGGATGTAACCCTCTCTGTGGCCGATGTAGACCTGATCTACCTGGGCCTCCGGCTCCTCATCGCCTCCGTCGAGACCGCCAGGGAGTTGGGCGTTCGAGCGCCAGGGGAATAAGCGATGAATGGCCTCTACCTCTACGGGATCGTCGGCTTCCCCCCGCCCCTGTTACAGGAGATCCGAGGCCTCGGAGGGTGTCCTGTTTTTCTCGTCTCCCATGCAGACCTGGCCGCTGTAGTCGGCCGGTCAGCGCTCCACCCCTGGCCCGTCGACGAGGCCCACCTGACCGTCCACGAGACGGTAGTGGAGGAGGTGATGGCCGCCCGCCCCATTCTTCCCGTTCGCTTCAATACGTGTCTCAGGACCAAGAAGGCGGTCATCGCGCTACTGGAGGAACGGGCTCAGGCATTTGGGTCGGCGCTTGAGCGGGTGGAAGGGAAGGTGGAAATGGGGCTTCGGGTGCTCTGGAAGGCGGCCAGAGACGCCGAGGTTTCAGCGGACCAAGAAATCGAGGAAACGGGGCCGGGAACGGAATACCTCTGTGGGAGGCTGAGGGAGGAGCGGCATCGGGCCAAACTCCTCCGGGCCGGGGAGAGATTAATTCAGGAGGTTCAGCCGCTCTTCCGCTCCCTGGCTGTAGAAAGCTGGCTTCAGCGGTTCCCCACCGCCCGGTTGCTCTTCACAGGGGCCTATCTCGTGGAGCGGTATCGGGTGGACGCCTTTCGGGAAGGTATGGCCAAGGCCCGGAAGGAGTTTCCCCGCCTCAGCTTCCTCCTCACCGGCCCCTGGCCTCCGTACCACTTCGTCAACGGAGCTCACGATGAAGCCCAAGACACTGTCCACGCCTGAGAGCTCCTTGGACGAGTTCGAGGGAGAGCTGGAACGGCTCCCTGAAGCCCTGCCGAGGCGGATCAACGCCGACCCGGAGAAGGTCGAGCAAGGGCTGGCCAAGCTGGTGCTGACCCTCGTCGAGCTGCTCCGCCGGCTCCTGGAGAAGCAGGCCCTCCGGCGCATCGAGGCCGGCTCCCTCACTCCTGAGGAGATCGAGCGAATGGGAGTGACGTTCCTGAGGCTTGACGCGAAGATGGCGGAGCTCCGGGCCCTCTTCGGCCTCACCGAAGAGGATCTCAACCTGTCTCTCGGCCCGCTCGGGGACCTGATGTGATCGCGCCACCCCTGCGTCCGACGGATGCTGAGAGAGAAGAAACGATGGGCACCCGCGGGATCTGGGTGGAGATCGCGGGACCCCTTCGGCTCCGTGTGAAACTGGCGACAGTTGCCATCCTGGCCTTTGGTCTCATGGTTTTCATGGCATGGGTCATGTGGGACCAGAATCGGCTGATCGCCAGCCAGCAGGCCGAGATCAAGCGCCTCCAAGGGTATATCCGGCACCTCGAGGAACGCCTTGGAATCCTGATCCGGATCAGGTCCCGTCGCCCCACACTCCCCGAAGAGGAAGCAACAGCCTCGCTCAAGCGGTCGAGCAGAGAGTCACCGTGAGGATAGCGCCGGTGTGCGGAGGAGGGGAAAGGAGCCAGCATGCTTGAATCAGTACCCAACATCGACTGTCCCATCGACCTCTTTCCCAAACAGGAGAGCAAAATTCAGGAGCTTATCCAACGGATCAACGAGGCCAAGGGAATCCAGCAGAAGGCGGAGCTGGCTCATGCGTTCCGCGAAGAGGTGGAGATCCTCCTCCAGTGCTCAGCCTTCGACGAGGGCAATGTCCATTGCGTGAACTGCCAGGCCATCTCTGGCGCCCGGCGGAAGACGGCTACGCTGATCCTGAAAACCGAGAAAGCACTGACCCGGACCTCCAAGGTATGAATCCCCGCTCCGCCGGGACGGGATGGGAGCCGGCGGGATTGAGATGAGCGAGTCGGCGGTGGCGACCCGAGTTGCGGTGGTGGGGGCAGGGAGGGGCGGAAAGGCTCTGATCCAGCTCCTCGCGCAAAACCCTGAGGTGGAGATCGTGGCCGTGGCGGACGTCAATGCCGAGGCTCCCGGCCTCCTGCTGGCCCGCGAGCGCAGCCTCCCGACCGTCGGCGAACACCGGGCGGTGTTTCGCTACAGCCCCGAGGTCGTCATCGAAGTCACCGGCAAGTCAGAAGTGCTGGAGGCGCTTCTCAGCGAGCGGCCTTCGAGCACGGAAATCGTCGGCGCCAAGAGCGCCCGCCTCCTCTGGGACTTCATCGAGGCGAGGGAGCAGACGGCCAAGCGGTTGGAGACCTTGCTCCTCCTCTCCCAGACTCTCACCTCTACGCTGCATCTGGAAACCGTCTTTGACCTGATCGTGGAGGCGGCGGTCATTCTCCTAGAGGTAGAGGCGGCCGGACTCTGGGTGATTCAGGAGGACTCCGGGGAGCCGGCCCTCAGAGCTAGCGCCGGGACCGCTGAGATTCTAGCGCCGTCTTCCGCCACGCTCACCTGGGTCGAGGAGTTGGTGCGGGAAGTGGCTCAGGGGACGGGGGGCCATCCCCGCACCGAGATGGTGGCTCCGGTTGGGACCTTTGCTGGAGTCCCCCTCAGGAAAGAAGAGCGGGTCCTGGGGGTGCTCGGGGTGATCAGCCGCATGACGCGCTCATTCACCGAGGCCGACCACGACCTCATGGACTCCTTCGCGAGTCAGGCGGCCATTGCGCTCGAGAATGCTCGGTTGTACGACAGAGCGACGCGGGCCATCGAGACGCTAAAGCAGAGCCAGGAAAAGGTCGTGCAGCTCGAGAGGCTCCGGGCCCTCGGCGAGATGGCGAGCGGGGTTGCCCACGACTTCAACAACATCCTGGCAGCTATCGTGGGGCGCGCCCAGCTCCTTCGCCCCGACCTGGAAGACCCTGTCCTGAGGCGATCGGTGGAGGTCATCGAGCGGATGGCCTGGGATGGGGCGCGCACCGTCCGCCGGATCCAGGAGTTCACCAGGATCCGTCGGGGACAGGCGTTTGTGACGGTCTCTCTGAACGAGCTGGTCGACGATGTCCTCGATGCCACCCGCCCACGCTGGAAAGACCAGGCTGAGGCTCAGGGGATTCGGTACGAGGTAATAAGAGAGCTCGGAGAGGTCCCGACCGTGGCCGGCGATCCTTCGGAACTCCGGGAGGCCCTGATGAACGTCGTATTGAATGCCCTCGACGCCATGCCCCACGGCGGCACCCTCCGAATCCGGACGGCCTCGGCTGAAGGGTCCGTCACCGTCAGCATCGCCGACGCAGGGTGCGGTATGTCCGAGGAAGTGCGACGACGGGCCTTCGAACCGTTCTTCACCACCAAGGGAGCCCAGAGCACCGGCCTGGGGCTCTCCGTGACCTATGGGATTCTCCGTCGGCACGGAGGCGACATCGGAATCCAGAGCCGGGAAGGACAAGGGACAGCCATCACCGTCCGCCTCCCTGCCGGCAAGGGTGCTTCCACTGAGCGAGAGGCGGAGTCACCCCCGACCGCTCCCAAACGCGCCGCCATCCTCGTCATCGACGATGAGGAAGACGTGCGAGCCATCCTGGCAGAGGTCTTGATGGCCCAGGGGCATTCAGTCAGGATGGCCGCCAGCGGGAATGAAGCGCTGGCCCTCTTTCGCGATGAACACTTCGATCTGGTTTTCACCGACCTCGGAATGCCAGAGATCTCCGGCTGGCAGGTGGCGCGGGCTATCAAGGAGGTCAGCCGGGAGACACCGGTGATCCTCGTCACCGGCTGGGGGGAACAGTTCGATCCGGAAACGGTCGGGAAAGGTGCAGTGGATTTCATCCTCTCCAAGCCATTTCAAATCAATTCCGTGCTGACCCTGGTCGTCCGAGCCTTGGACCGGAGCACTGGGCCGATCAGCCGAGTCGGAAATGCCTGATTCTACTCGAGCAATTGCAGAAACCGGCGGGCGTCGTCGAACATGGCGGTGTTGTGACCTTGGCCCACCTGAGCCGACCCAGGAGAACCTATCGCCGCAAAAAACCGACGAGCCGGAGTAGGCCGTGGTGCTCCTGGTATCCCCTGCTGCGGGGTGGACTGGTAGCAGAGTGGTAGCAGTGGACAGAGTGGGGAACGCTCGTCCTACCTGGGCCTCCACCACTTCGCCGCGAACCTGGCTGCCGCTACACCTTGAGGCAGTGAGCGGCCCGTATGGAGCCCGACTGCTGGGCTAGCTTTTGGTCCTCGTGAGTTCCGCGGCACACGCGCTTGCGACTGCTGAGTTGGGCGCGCTGGTTCCTGGTATAGCGGCCCAGCCGCCCTTTTCGACAAATTCTCGTTGTTGCCACGAATCAGTTTTCCGGAGTTCTGCCAGTTTCGTGGTTGCGTCGGATTGCTTCATGAACCTCTCGACGCAGATCGGGGTGAGAGCGGCGACAACAGCTGACTCAGCACGTTGCTGTGCCATTTTCTCGGCTGTGCCGCCGAGGGTCCACCCCAACCATGAAAAGCCGATGATCATGGTCGCCACAGCGCCGATGATCGCACCCCAGACCCCTGGTTTAAGCCAAGGTGCTTGCATTACACACCTCCTCGTTTGGGGGAGAATCACTCTTGTCCAAATTAGAGATTGAGAACGCAAGAGCCCCCTCAGGTATGGTGGTGTTGAGGCGGATCAGGCTTCGACACCCCCACCGAAAGG
>JACQWB010000036.1 GCA_016209385.1 Candidatus Rokuibacteriota bacterium | reverse complement strand
GATGTTCGCGCTCCTGGCGACCCGCTACATGAAGGAGGACGGCCCCACCGAGGAGGCCCTGGCGGCCGTGGAGCTGAAGAACCACGACCACGGCTCGCTGAACCCCAGGGCCCATTTCCAGAAGGAGATCACCCTCGAGCAGTACCAGCGGGCCCCGAAGGTGGCCGAGCCCCTGGGGCTCTTCGACTGCTGCCCCACCACCGACGGCGCCGCCGCCTGCATCCTGACCCGGACCGAGCTTGCCTCCAAGTTCACCGACCGCTACGTCGTCATCCGGGGGATCGCCTACGCGGTCACGGCGGGCTACTGGAACACCCAGTTCGACCAGTCCTGGTCCTTCACCTCCTTCCGCTCGACCCGCGAGGCCGCCCAGGCCGCCTACAGGATGGCCGGCGTGACAAACCCGGCGGAGGAGATCGACGTGGCGGAGTGCCACGATTGCTTCACGATCACCGAGATCGTGAACTACGAGGACCTGGGCTTCGCCAGGACGGGTGAGGGGTGGAAGTTCGCGACCGGCGGGGTGACGAAGCTCGGGGGCGATCTGCCGGTGAACACCTCGGGCGGCCTCAAGTCGTGCGGCCATCCGATCGGAGCCTCCGGGGTCCGGATGATCAATAACATCGCGGACCAGCTCCTCGGACGGGCCGGCAAGATGCAGGTCAAGGGCGCCAAGGTGGGGCTTGCCCACAACCTGGGTGGGCCGGGAGCCGTCTCCGCGGTCGCCGTCCTCTCTCAGCCGTAACCGACCTCGTCTCCCCTTCGTCATGGGCCGCGGCCCCCGGGGCTTGGCGCTCCTTCTGCTTTCGGGGTGCCTCCTCCTCTCGGGGCCCGGCGAAATTTTTTCGGGCCTCGCCTCGTGGCTGTCCTCGCCTGCGGCTCGTCGGGCGCCCCTCGGCTCGAACTACGACACTGCCGGCTCCTGCGAGCCGACCTCCATTGCCAGGCCGCCCGCCGACGTCCGCACCGCTCTCGTCTTCTCCGGCGGCGGGGCCAAGGGCGCCTGGGAAGCGGGCGTCGCGGCTGAGGTTGTCGCCAGAGGCGTTCCGGTCACGCTCGCGGCGGGGACCTCGGCCGGAGCGCTCAACGCGACCCTCGTGGCGGCCGGGCAGCCGGAGCTCCTGGAGGAGCTGTGGCGCGGGCTCAGCCGCGAGCAGGTCTTCTTCCTCCGCCCGTCCATCTTCTTTGCGGGCCTCCTCCCCGGGTGGCTCACGCTCTGGCGGGTCAACCACGCGGGGTCCCTCTTCGACTCGAGCCCGCTCCGCGCCCTGATCGAGTCCCGGCTCGACCTCGAGCGGGTCCGCCGGTCCCCGATCCGCCTCCTGGTCGTCGCGGCCGACCTCGAGCGACGGAGCAAGCGGCTGTTTGACAATTCCTCGGTGAGCGTGGACGCTCTCATGGCGAGCGTCGCGGTCCCGGGAGCCTTTCCCCCGGTGACGGTGGAGGGGCGCCTCCTGTTTGACGGCGGGCTCACTGGGCGGGCGCCGGTGCTCGACGCGCTCGAGTCCGGGCTCCCCGTGGACCGGGCCCTGGTGATCATGAGCTATGCCACGGGCGAGGAAGGCGCACCGCCCACGACGATCCGCCGCGCCGTGGAGGAGGCATTCGAGATGGGAATGACCTACCAGATCCGGCGGGACGTGGAGCTGGCGCGCCTCAAGTACCCGGGGGTCGAGATACAGCTCCTGACGCCGTCCGCGCCGCTCCTGCTGCGCCCGTTGGAGTTCGAACCGCACGCGTTGGCCGAGGCGCTGGAGCGCGGCAGGGCGGATGCGCTGGCGTGCCTGGCGCGACTGGGTTATTAGCCACGAATCGCGCGCACGGAGGACGACAATGGCTGAGCTCACCAAGCGCTACATCGTGATGGCCATGGCGACGGAGGCCCCCTTCGACGTGAACGACCCCGACGGTGCCTTTGTGCTGAAGCCCTGGAAGGACCCGGCTGCGCTTCGCGCGCTCGAGACCTATCGGGAGAACTGCTACCCCGAGCTGGCCCGCGACCTGGAGGCCTGGACCCGGGCAATCAAGGCTGGCCCGGTCGTGCGCGGCGGGGTGGGGAAGCGGAACGAGCCGTTCGTGAAGGTGACGCGGCCGGCCTCCGCGCCGACGCCCAAGGCGAAGGCCAGGCCGAGGAAAAAGGCGGCGGCCAGGAAGAAGGCCGGGGCGGCGAAGAAGGCGAAGCGCCGGTAGGGGGATGCGCGAGGTCGATCTCGTCGCCGACCTGGTCGCCGGGGCGCGGCGTCCCGTCGTCTTCACCGGGGCCGGCGTGAGCACCGAATCCGGGATTCCCGACTTCAGGAGCCCGGGCGGGATCTGGGACCGCTTCGACCCCGACGAGTTCAGCTACCAGAACTTCGTCGGCAGCGTCGAGGGGCGGCGGAAGTACTGGCAGCTCGGCCGCCAGATCTACACCGTGGTGCGAAACGCCCAGCCGAACGCCGCCCACTACGCGATCGCCGACCTCAACCGGATGGGCAAGCTCGACTGCTGCATCACCCAGAACATCGACAACCTGCACCAGAAGGCCGGGCTCCCGCCCGAGAAGGTGATCGAGCTCCACGGCAACGCCACCCGCGCGCGCTGCCTCGGCTGCGACGCCCGCTACGCGCGCGACGAGATCCAGGGGTGGCTCGAGTCCGGGGTGGAGGTCCCGGCGTGTCCGGCGTGCGGGGGGATCATCAAGCCCAACACGATCCTCTTCGGCGAGGCGATGCCGGCGCGCGAGACTCTCGAGGCCGAGGCGCGCGCTAAGCGATCGGACCTCTTCATCGTGGTGGGCTCATCGCTCGTGGTCTACCCGGCGGCGATGATGCCGCTCTACGCCAAGCGGGAGGGCGCCAGGCTGGTCATCGTGAACCTCTCGGAGACGCCCCACGACGCCTACGCGGATGTCGTGATCCCGGGGAAGGCCGGGCCCGTGATGGAGCAGATCCTCGAGCGCGTCAAGTCGCGCCTCGGCTGACCGGAGCGCCCCATGGCCATCCCCCTCGGGCCGGCCGTCGAACGGCTGACCCATTCCCGCGCCACCCACCAGGCGATCGCCCCCTTCTCCGAGAGCGGAGACCTCTCGACCGACGAAGGCTACCGGATCCAGGATGCCCTCCGGGCGGCCCTCGAAGCCCGCGGGGAGCGGAGCATCGGCTGGAAGGTCGCCTTCACGAGCCAGACCGCCCGGGAGACCTTCAACGCGCACGAGCCGGCCTCCGCGTTCCTCCTGGCGGCAGGGGTCTTCTCGAGCGGCGACGAGGTGCCGACGGCGCGCTTCGTCCAGCTCGCCGTCGAGGCGGAGATCGCCTTCCTCCTGAAGTCCGATCTCCGGGGCCCCGGGGTGACGCCGGCCTCGGCCTTCCTTGCTGTCGAGGGCGCGATGCCGGCCCTCGAGCTGATCGACATCCGGTTCACCGGCGCGCCGCGCGCGGCCGACCTGATCGCCGACGGCCTCTACGCCAACGGCATCGTCCTGGGACGGCCGTTGACGCCCGTGCCCGGACTGGACCTGGCCCTCGAGGGGATGGTCGCCGAGGTGAACGGTCGCGTGGTCGCCACCAACACCGCCGCCGAGGTCATGGGGAACCCGCTGAACTCCCTGGCCTGGCTCGCCAACCACCTGGCCCAGCGGGGCGTGGGGCTGAAGGCGGGGGAGCTGGTGATGAGCGGCTCGATCTCGAAGCTCCTCCGACCGAAGGCCGGCGATCACGTGCGCGCCGCCTTCACCCGCCTCGGTTCAGTCGCGGCCCGCTTTGCCTGAGCGCGCCTTCAGCGCTGGCCGGTGCCGACCAGCGCCCGATCCTTGCGCTCCCGGCGCTCAACCGCTATTCTTTGAGCGGCGCTGGCGTGCGGGCCGCCGGCCGATGGCAGGCGCGACAGCGACGCTTTCCGACTCCGGACACGGCGCGTTGGACCCTGGCAGCTCGTTCCCGAGAGTGAGGCGACCATGGCCGCGAAGGCTCCGCGACAGTACTGGCAGCGGGCAGGCAAGGGGAGCGTGCAGCCCAAGCTGGTCATCATTCAGGAGGATGAGGCCAGCGAAGCCGTCCGCGAGTGCTTCGACGAGATCACCGCATCACTCGGATTCGCGGTGGTCAACGTCATCTTCCGCGCCTTCGCCAAGTACCCGCGCTTCCTCCGGCTCCAGTGGGACTTCCTCCGGCCCAACGCGCTGACGCAGGACTTCTTCGACAAAACCGAGGTGCTCCGCCGCCAGGCGCTGGCGATCGTGCGGGAGCACTTCACGGTGGGCGACCACCGGGCCGTGCTCAGGATGCACGGCTCCTCGGACGACGCCATCAAGGAGATCAAGGCCGTCCTGGACTTCTTTCTCTACTGTGACCCGTTCCTCCTCCTGATGGCCTCGGCGCTTCAGTCGTCGCTGGCGGGGAAGCCGTTGCCCGGCAAGCCGTGGGCCCATCTCCTCCCCCACTACACCCACCCTACGCGGGTCCTGGAGGTGCGGCTGGTTGAGATGGACGAGGCCCCGCCCCACCTGCAGACTGTGTATCGCGAGATCATGAAGATCTCGGCCCTCACCTTCGTGGCGTCCGACTACCGGGCCCTCGGGCGCTGGCCCGACTACCTGGAGCTGGCCTGGGAGGAGTGGAAGAAAAAGATCCCCACGCCCGGCTACCAGCGGGAGGTGCGCGAGCTGAACGAGTTGGCCGTGGCGCTGGCCCTGGACCTGCCGTTCCCCCTGGCCATCAACGCCCAGACGCTGAAGCAGGCCGGCTTCGCCCCCGCGCAGATTTCCGACATCCTGCTCACGGCGGACTTCTTTCAGGGGCTCCTGCCTGGCCTCATCACCAACATCGCAGCCTTCAAGATCGGCCTCGAAGGGGGCAACCATCCCGCCCACAAGCTGTGAGGCGGCGGGCCACCTCGAGGGCTGGGATCGAGGTCGCCCGGAGGAGAGGAGACTCGACGATGCCACCCGTCCTGTACGAGCAGAAGGACAAGGTCGTCACGATCACGATCAACCGGCCCGACGCGATGAACGCGGTTGATCCGGAGACCCAGCAGGCGCTGGTGGACGCCTGGACGCGGTTCAGGGACGACGAGGCCGCCTGGGTGGCGATCCTCACCGGCGCCGGGGACAAGGCCTTCTCGGCCGGAGCCGACCTAAAAAAGCTCATCCCGGCGGCCTTCAAGGCGGGCGGGCCTGCCCGGCACAACCAGTTCGGGCTCGGCGGGATCACGCGAGGGCTCGAGATCTGGAAGCCGATGATCGCGGCGATCAACGGCCACTGCCTCGCCGGTGGGCTGGAGCTGGCCCTCGCGTGCGACCTGAGGCTCGCCTCCCCGAACGCCACGTTCGGCCTCACCGAGGTCCGCTGGGCCATCATGCCCGGCGCGGGAGGGACCCAGCGACTCCCCCGGGCGGTACCGCTGGCCAAGGCCATGGAGATGATCCTGATGGCCCAGACCATCGATGCGGAGGAGGCGTACCGGATCGGGCTCGTGAACAAGGTCGTGCCGCTCCCCCAGCTCATGCCGACGGCGCTCGAGTGGGCGCAGACCCTGTGCGAGCGGGGGCCGCTGGCCGTCCGCGCCGCCAAGGAAGCGATCATCCGCGGCCTCTCGCTCCCGCTGGCCGATGGTCTCAGGCTCGAGGCGTTCCTGTCCGGCACGCTCCGTGGGACCGAGGACGCCATCGAGGGTCCCAAGGCCTTCGCCGAGCGCCGAAAGCCCGAGTTCAAGGGCCGGTGAGCCCGGAGCGACGCCGGGGATGAGCCGGGAGTGGGAGCTGTTGGGGGTCCGGGGACTCGCCGCGACGGACGAGACCGCCGAAGAGTTCACGGGCACTTTCCTGATCCACCCGCTCGGGAGCAGCGAGCCGGTGGAGGCGATCCAGGTGCGGGTCAAGCGCTCGATCCTCGCGGAGCTGTCGGCGACCCTCACCCGGCTCCTCCAGCGCTCGACCCGCTTCACGCCGCCGCCGCGGTGAGCGGGGTCCAAGAAAGCCCTTGACCATGTCTCCAGGTCTGTAGTTGGATTAACGCGGCGCCGTGGTAATGCCCTTCGAGCGCGGGCTTCGCCCGCGCAACCAACTCGGGCCTCGCGCGGCGGGGGGCCTGCCTCACGGCATGGCCGACCCCGCCACGCTCGAACCGCAGCCGGGGAGGCCTCGGAGGGGGCCCGGGTACCCACGCCGAAGGCGTGGGTGTCCCCCTCCGACTGACGTAGGGAGGGACTGATGAAGCCAGGGACGATCCGGGTGCTGAGTCCGGTACCCGAGAAGCGGACGAGCCGTGTGGCGGCTCCGGCTCTGCCCGCCGACCTCCGGGGGCGGACCGTCGGCTTCCTCGACAACACCAAGCCGAACTTCGATCGGCTCGTGGACGGGATGGCCGAGCTGCTGCGGACGCGCTTCGGCGTTCGCACGGTGATCCACCGGAAGAAGGCCAACGCCTCCACGCCGGCCGCGCCCGAGATCATCGCCGAGCTGGCGAAGCAGTGCGATGTGATCTTCGCCGGCTCGGCGGACTGAGGCTCCTGCACGTCGTGGAGTCTCCACGACGCCGTCGAGCTGGCCAAGGGCGGCACCCCGTCCGGGCTCATCACCACCACAGCCTTCCGCGCCCTCGCCGTGGGCCAGCTCCAGCGCTACGGCGTGGCCGGCCTGCCGGTGCTGGTCGTGGATCACCCGCTGGGCGGCGAGAGGCCTGAGGGGGTTCTCCGCCGTGCCCAGCAAGCCGTGGAGCAGCTCGCGAGCCTGATCCGTCCCGCGTGATGGCCCTCCGCTCAGAGGTCCTCGAGCTCCCGGACTCCCCGGAGGCTGTCCTCGCCGCGTTCTGCGAGCGGCAGTGGTGTGACGGGCTGCCGATCGTCCCGCCGACCGCCGAGCACGTCGAGGCGATGCTGGCCGCTGTGGACGGCGACCCGGGCGAGTCCCTCGGCCCTGTGCCGCCGCTCTGGGGCGAGGCCACCCTGGAGAAGCTCGCGATCAACGCCGTCATGGCAGGCTGCCTGCCTGAGCACTTCCCGGTCATCATCGCCGCGGTGGAGGCCATGCTCGATCCGGCCTTCAACCTCTACGGGGTCCAGGCCACCACCCACCCCGTGGCGCCGCTCCTGATCCTGAACGGCCCCTACGCGGAGACGATCGGCATGCAGGCGGGGGCCGGCTGCTTCGGCCCCGGCTTTCGGGCCAATGCGACGATCGGGCGGGCGATCCGTCTGATCCTCCTGAACGTGGGCGGCGCGTGGCCCGGGAGCCACGACATGGCCACTCAGGGCAGCCCGGCCAAGTTTTCGTACGCGATCGCCGAGAACGAGGCCGCCAACCCGTGGGAGCCTCTCCACGTGGAAACGGGCTATGCCCGCGACGCCAGTGTGGTGACCGTGTTCGGCGGCGAGGCGCCCCACAACGTCAACGACCACGTCTCGACCGGGGCCGCGGGGATCCTCCACACGATCGCCGACACCGCCGCGACCCTCGGCTCGAACGTCAAGTGGTACTTCTCGCAGAGCCAGCTCCTCGTCGTGCTCGGACCCGAGCACGCCGCGACGATCGCCCGCGACGGCTTCAGCAAGGCCGACGTCAAGACCTTCCTCTTCGAGCTGGCGCGGCTGCCGCTCCGCACGCTCAGGCTCGGGGGAATGTGGGGGATCCAGGACTGGCCCCGCTGGATGCAGGCGGTGACGGACCCGGAGGCGCGCCTGCCGGTGGTGCAAGGGCCGGAGGAGATCTTCGTCGTCGTCGCCGGCGGCGCGGGCAGGCACTCGGCGGTCGTCCCCAACTGCACCTTCAGCCGGGCAGTATCTCGCCCCGTGACGCGCATCCCCCTCGGCCCTCTCCCCTCGGGGGAGAGCGAGGGGTGACCCTCATCCGGCGCGTCAGGCGCCCCGCTTGAGCGCCAGGAGCGCGATCGCGCCGAGGAGGAGGACGGCGCCGAAGACGCCGCCCACGCCGAGGCGCTCGCCGAACAGGCCGACGCCGAGGGCGGTGGCGGTGAGCGGTTCGAGGAGCGTGACGATCCCGGCGACCGTTGCCGGCGTCCGGCGGAGTCCCAGCGTGTAGAGGGTGTAGGCGAGCGCTGTCGGGACCACGCCCAGGTACAGGAAGAGGGCCCAGCCCGCCGCCAGTTGGGCGATGACCCGGGATTCGCCCAGCAGGACAGGGGTCAGGGCGACGGCAGCGACGCTGAAGGTGAGGGCGGCCAGGGGGAGCGGCGCGACCCGCCCCAGGCTCGCCTTGGCGACGACGGCGTAGAGGGCGTAGGCGAGCCCGGCGCCCAGGGCGAGCCCGGCGCCCGGGAGAAACGCGCTCCCGATCGCTCCCGCCTCTCCCGGCCGCGTGACGAGGAGGCCGGTGCCGACGACGCCCATCGCGAGCGAGAGGGCGAGCTGAGGGGTGAGCCGTTCGCCGAGCCAGAGGACCGCGAGGAGGGCGATCATCAGCGGGGCCGAGCAGATCGCCAGGAGGGCGGTGACGGCGATCCCGGTCAGGGCCACGGCGGAGAAGTAGCAGACCTGGTACGCCGCCATGAAGGCTCCGAGCGCGAGGCAGGCGAGGCCGTCCCGGCGCCAGCCAAGCCGCCACGGGCCCTCGGCGACGCGCGCCGCCACGAGGAGGAGCGGCGCGGCCACCGCCATCCTGACGAAGCCGACGAGGAGGGGGCCGGCTGAAGTCTCCCGGGCAAGCAGGGTCATGGTGACGCCGGTCGTCCCCCAGGAGATGGCGGCCAGAGAGATCAGGAGAAGCCCCGGATTCACAGGGTGCCATTATACCGATGCGCTGGATTGACCTCGCCCACCCGTACCAGGAGGGAATGACCCACCCGCCGGTGGCGGGCCCGCCCTGCATCGAGACCGTGCTCCAGGTGGGGCGCGACCCGTACAACCTCCAGCGCTTCACCTTCGTCACTCACCTGGGCACCCACGTGGACGCGCCGCTCCACTTCGTCAGCGGGGGGCGCACCATCGACAGCTACGATCTGGGCGAGCTCGGCGGCACGGGCTGGGTGCTCCGCGTCGAAAAGGCCCCGAACCAGCCCATCACGGTGAGCGATCTGGAGGCGACGGGAGCCCAAGTCGAGCGCGACCAGATCGTCCTGATCGCCACGGGATGGGACGCGAAGTTCGCCACCGACGACTATCACACCCACCCCTATCTCTCTGAGGAAGCGGCGCGGTGGCTCCTGGACCGCAGGGTCAAGCTGGTCGGCGTGGACTGCTTTTCCGCCGACATGCCCGTTCCGCTGAGGCCCAAGGGCTTCGACTGGCCGGTTCATCACCTGCTCCTGGGGCACGGAATCCTGATCGCCGAGAACCTGGCGAACCTGACCGCCGTGGCCGGGAGGAAGCTCCTGATCGGCGCCTTTCCGCTCAAGATCCGGGGCGGCGACGGCGCCCCGGCGCGGATTTTTGCCGTGGAGGAGTGATGGAGGCGCGGACGATCGGATTCATCGGATTGGGGCACACCGCGGTCGTGAGGCTGATCGAGGAGTGGGCTCGAGTCCAGCTCCGGAAGCGTGAGGAGAAGAACCTATGAAGCGCATCGGCTTTATCGGCGTCGGGACCATGGGGACACCCATGGTGGCGAACCTGATCCGAGCGGGATTCTCGGTGCTGGCCTACGATGTCAGGGCCGAGGCGCTCGAGGAGGCGACGCGGCGCGGCGCGGCGGTGGGGCGCTCGTCGGCCGAGGTCGCGAAGGACTCCGACCTCGTGGTGACGATGCTTCCCTCGTCCGCCGACGTGGAGGCGTGCTACTGCGGCCCCGACGGCGTCCTGGCTGGGGCGCCTCCGGGGCGGCTGTGCGTCGACATGTCAACGATCGACCCGGGCACCTCCAGGCGCGTAGCCGAGCGCGCCAAGGCGCAGGGGGTGAGGTTTCTGGACGCGCCGGTCTCGGGCGCGGTGCCCCGAGCGGTGGAGGGGACCCTGACGATCATGGTGGGCGGCGACCCGGCCGATCTCGAAGAGGCCCGCCCTGTCCTCTCGGCCATGGGCTCGACGATCATCCACGTGGGGCCGGTCGGGACCGGCGAGGTCGCCAAGCTCTGCAACAACCTGATCGCCGGTGTCGCGATGATCGCGGTGTGCGAAGCTTTTCGTCTCGCCGAGGGCTTCGCCGTGGACCCGAAGGTCCTCACCGAGGTGATCCAGAAGTCCTCGGGCCACACCTGGGTGATGGAGCACAACCACCCGGTCGCGGGGATGGTCGCCAAGGCCGCCTCGAGCCGCGAGTATGCGCCGGGGTTCATGACCGACCTCATGGCCAAGGACCTGGGGCTCGTGGTGATGGCGGGGCGCGAGCAGCGGGTCCCGCTCTTCGTCGCCTCGGCGGCGGCCCAGCTCTACCGGCTCGCGTCGGCCCACGGGCTCGGCCGGAAGGATTTCTCCTCCGTGTACACCTTCCTCAAGCCCGCTTCGGAGACCGCGCCCGTGTAGTGGCCGGCTCCGATCGCCAGACTCGCCTCTCAGAGCTGCTGCGGGAGACCGAGCGGACGACACCCGCGCCTTCGGCGCGCGTACCCGGACCCCTCCGAGGCCACGAGCCACGAGGTCTCCTCGTCCGACCGAGAAGCGAGCCGACATGGTCACCGGGGCTGAAAGGGGTCAATCGGCTCGATTCCTTCGATCCCCCTGAAGTCCCGAACATTTTCGGTATAGATCGTCCCGACCCCGTTATCCAACATCGTGGCCGCAAGAAAGAAGTCAAAGATCTTGCCACCCCTGACCCGCGCTGACCGGGCCAACGCCAACATCCGCGCGACCGTGGTCGCCTTCGGCAGGATCAGCGTCAAGCGCGACTCAACATATGCGCGCAGCTCGCGTCGAGCCTCGGCCGGTGTCAGCGGTGGCCGAAAGCGGTGTGGGTCAGTCACGACGGCATAGAACTCGGTAAGCACTTGGGCCGCAACGCACGCGTCCATCTCTCCAGTGGCACTTCGGTCCCGTAGCTCTCTCGCCCTCGCGTACGTCGGCGAACCCGAACCGGTCGCGTGAACCAGGATGTTCGTGTCCAGCAGGATCATTTCCGGATGTCTCGATACATCGTCGTACGCCTGAGATCGCCGGTCGCCCGTCCACGATAGGCCCCGAACCGCGACCGCTTCTCCGGAGGCGCGGGCTGAGGCCCGACACGCAGGAACGTCCGGAGCGCCTCCTGGATGACCTCTTTCAAGCTCGTCTCACGCTCCACGGCCATCCGCTTCGCTTGCCGGTAGAGATCTCTGTCTAAGATCACCGTAGTCCGACGACTCTCCATATCCTACGCCCTTGCGCAATATTAGCATAGATATGCTTTTATGAAAATAAGTCCGTTTGCGCGAGCTAACCCTGGACAGCGGTCCAGGGTTGGTCCGGCTCCCGGCACGTTTCAAACTGTGAGGGTCTTGCTCACCTCCGGGCGAAACGTTCTGGTCCTCCGGGTGGATGGCGTCCGCTCGGATGGGCGGACGGCCGCGGACCGCGACGGGCTGGTGTTCATCGTGCCATGAGCTGACGGCTCTAGACTCGGCCTCTAATGGGTCAGGCCCATCTTCACCCGCTTGTTGCCCTGAATCACTTTCGCTACCCTGCTACACAGATATCCGGGCCGTGCCCGAGCGGAAGGAGGTAGCCAAGATGCCAACGAAGGCCACGACCAAACGGGTTCCTGTGGCTCTAGAGGCCCCCCTCTATGAGACGCTGGCGACGGTGGCCGAGCGCGATGGGGTCTCCATGTCGCAGAAGGCGCGCGACCTGATCCACCACGCCCTTGAGATCGAGGAGGACGAAGCCTTCGAGACACTGGTCCGGGGCCGGATGCGCCGGGGCGGGAAGTTCATTCCGCACGAAGAGTTCTGGAGGGAGGTTCGACGCAGGAGGAAGGCCAGGGCCCGCTGATGGCCCGCTACGAGGTCAATTACTTCGACGAGGTGCTTGAGGACGACATCCCCGGTATCCCGGCGAACGTCCAGGACCGGATCGAGCGGGCGATTGAGGAGAGGCTCAAGACGGCCCCCGAGAAGTACGGCGAGCGGCTTCGAAAGTCCCTGATCGGCCTCTGGAAGATCCGAGTCGGGGACTATCGGATCATTTACACCATCGACGACAAGACCCGGCACCACTGCCATCGTGAAGCGGTACACGGGGAAGGCGTGTGTGGCGTCTGGGCTCTGGCTTCTACCGCGGCGCGGCGCTCCTGGCCGGCTGGCTATCGCTGACCGCCGGGTGGCTGGCCGGGGGCTCCCGCCCGACAGCCCCGGCCGCCTGAAGGGCGCACGCGGCGGCCGCGGTGCGCGTTCCCACCCCTAGCTTCTCGAAGATGTGGTCCAGGTGTGATTGCACCGTGCGCGGGCTGATACCCAGGATCGAGGCGATCTCCGGGTTCGTTTTCCCCTGACTCACCCACGCGAGCACCTCGGCTTCGCGGCGGCTCAGCCCCAGGCGTTCGAGCGCGACTGGTTCAGGAGCGGTCACCTGCTCCTCGAGGAGGAGCGTCGAGCGTCCGATGCCCGGCTGGAGCCGGACGAGGAGCCGTCGGCGGTTGTTCTCGACGACGAGGGGTGCCAGGGGCGCGGGCACATCGTCGGACTGTTCCAGCCGGGCCTGCTCGGCACGTACCCAGCGCGCGAGCGCCTCGGGCAGACGGGTCCCGCCCCGGGAGGCGCCGAACCAGGAGGTGAGCCATTCGCGGGTCCGCGCCGTGGTCAGGCGCACTCGACCGGCTGCGTCGAGCAGGATCACGCCCTCGCTGATGGCCTCGAGCGCCTCGCCGGCATGCGCGAGCGCTTCGGTCAGCGCGCCCATCCGTTCGGCGAGGCGCTCCATCTGGGCCAGGTGGGGCCGGAGGACGTCGAGCAGGAGCCGCTCGCGGTCCGAGTAGTCGCGGGTGTGGCGGTTCAGGGCCAGGCCGATCAGGATTCCCGGTCGGAGCGGATAGATGGCGGCCATCTGGTGCTCGATGCCCAGGCGGCGGAACAGCTCGTTGTAGAGCCCGAGCCGGTGTAAGCCGGCCCGGGAGACGAGGTCGGAGAAGCGGAGCGCGCGCCCGTTGCCGGTCCGAACGTAGTGGGCGATCCGCGGGTGCTCCTGCATGTGGGCGGCGAAGGTGGCTTCGTCGCCCGGGGAGGTGGCGTGGCGGGGCTCTGTCGCCCACCAGATCGTCTGCCTCCCGAGGTCCGACTCGTTGTAGGCGGTGACCTCGCCGGGGAGGAGCCGGTGGAGGCCGCGCACGGTGTGGTCGGACCGGCGGGAGCTGGCCCCGGGCCCATCTCGGCCGAAAGCTGGTCCCGCTGAGCCCGGGGGCGCTGGCCCTCCTTCCCCGCGAGGTCACCCACCAGGCCCAGGTCCCGGCCGCCAGATTATCCACAGGAAGCCTCCGGTTCTTCCGTTTTCGGGCCTCGAAACGGTGACACGGTGACAAGCCAATATCCATGCGGGCTGAAGTGAACCCTTCCGGTGAGACACGGAAACGGGTGACAGTTCTCCAGAGGAGGACCTATGCCCGGACAACGACCCCGTGTCTTCAGCGGTGAGTTCAAGGAGGCGGCAGTCCGCCGGATCTTGGCGGGTGAGAAGGTCCGGGCGCTGGCGAGGGAGCTCGGGCTGTGGCCGAAGCTCTTGTACGCCTGGCGCAACAGCTACGCGCGGGGCGGCCCTGAAGCCCTGCTCCCACCGGGACGGCCGCGCACGGGCGCGGCTCCGGGGCCGCGGCCGGAGCGCGCCGCGGGCGCGCCCCACCGCCGAGGGGACCCGCCGGCCCCGGACCGCGTCGCGGAGCTGGAGCGCAAGGTGGGTCAGCAAGCGTTGGAGCTCGATTTTTTCGCGCGAGCCTTGCGGCACATCAAGGCGTCACCCCGGCCGAGCGACGGGCCTGGCGCCGCAGCGTCTTCGACGTGATCGAGGCGCTGACGCCGCCGCAAGGCCGGCTGTCGATCGAAGGCATGTGTGCCCTCGCCGGGGTCAGCCGAGCGACGTATTACCGGCATTGGCGGGCCGCAGCGCCGCGCGTCGAGGAGATGGCCCTGCGCGATGAGCTCCAGCGCCTGGCGCTCGCGCATCGCCACTCCGGCTATCGCCGTCTCACCGCCCTCGTCCGGCGCGCGGGCTGGGCGGTGAACCACAAGCGCGTCCTGCGCCTGATGCGCACGGACAACCTCTTGTGCCTCCGTCGGCGGGCGTTCGTCCCCGCCACGACCGACTCTCGCCACGCCTGGCGCGTGGTGCCGAACCTGGCCCGGGACCTCGTCCTCACCGGCCTCGACCAGCTGTGGGTGGCCGACCTCACCTATCTGCGGCTTCTCGAGGAGTTCGCGTTCCTGGCCGTGGTGCTCGATGCCTTCAGCCGCCGCGTCATCGGGTGGGCAGTGGAGGGGCACTTGAAGGCCAGCCTCGCGCTGGCGGCGCTGCACATGGCGCTGGCCGCCCGCCGGCCCCGGCCCGGGAGCCTCATCCACCACTCCGATCGGGGCGTGCAGTACGCGTGTGGCGAGTACACCGCCCTGCTGGCCGCGCACGGGATCCAGCCGAGCATGAGCCGGATCGGCTCGCCCTACGACAACGCCAAGGCCGAGAGTTTCATCAAGACCCTCAAACAGGAAGAGGTCGACGGGCGGGCGTACCGGGATGCCGACGAGGCGCGCCGCTCGATCGGCACCTTCATCGAGGAGGTCTACAATCACCAGCGGCTGCACTCGGCACTCGCGTACCTGACGCCGGCCGAGTTCGAGGCCACGGTGCGGCCCGAGGCTAGCGCTCTCCCGATCCGGCCTCCCGGCGATCTCAGCCCCCAGACGCGCGCGGCCGTGGCGCTCGGGGAGCCGGCGTGACCGCGTTTCTCGGCGTGGCCACCGAAACCGAGGGCCGTAGAGCCTCACAGACGCGACTTCTCGAGGGGGGCCGCTATCTGGGTACCCCCCCAAATCGCCCCTGCGGGACTGCTGCCGCTCGGCGCCGGTCCCGCCATGGGGCTGATGCCGTCTTGCTCACGCAGCCCGCGGTGGCCCATGATGATCAACGTAAGCCGTCACCCTTTTTCGTGTCTCACTTTAGGGGTGCACTCCAGGCTGTCACCGCTTCTGCACCCGGTGACGTCACCACTTCCCGAAGCGGTGACAAGCCGCTCTGGGAGCGGGTTGTCACCGTGTCACCGGATCGAGGGCGAAAACAAGGGGCTAAGGCGGCGGCCGGAAGACTCCGAGGGGGTTCAGCAGGTTGCCAGCCGGCGGATCGGCTCGGGAGAGTCCTGCCTGGGGAGCTCCTCTCGTTGTTCCATTTTCAGGCCCCGAAGCGTTGACAGGTTGACAAGCCTGTATTCATGCGGCCTGTCAACGCTTCTGCATGCGTTGACGTCAACGCTTGCCGATGCGTTGACACGCCGCTCCTGGAGCGGGTTGTCAACGCTGTCAACGCATCGAGCCCGAAAACAGGGGATAAGCAGCCGCTCAGGCCTCCCATTCCGCCGCGGTCGGCGGGCCGTAGCATGCCTGGGGGTCGGCGAGCCCCCGGGTCAGCAGGTAGTAGCGGGCGACCCGGTCCTGGTCCCTGCGGCCTGCGGGAGCCGGACACCCTTCGCTCTGGTTCGTGACGAAGTCGAGAATTCCGCGGAGTTCGCGTCACCTCAGCCGCTTCATCCGCCTGCAGGCGCATCCGCCAAATGGCGGATTGACGCCAGGGCCACCGTCCGCTTGACTCAGGTGAACCGGCAGCGACTTGCGCTGCGGAGGGAGACGAGCATGCGACTGTTCGCGTTCAGTCCTCCAGCGTTCCGCCTTCCGGGTCGCGGCGTCTTCTGACCGCACCAGTTCGAGAACCATCCTGATCTATTCCCTTCCGAAAGTAGTACGCCCGTGCAGTTGGCCCGTCCGCCCGTCCGGTCATGGCAGGGCGGGAACTTCAGGAGGCCGAGATGAGACACGCGGCTCGGTTTGACTGGTCGCTCCGTTGGGGGATGGCGGCGGCGTCGCGGCTCAGTAGCACGGGGTCGCGAGGAGGAGATCACATGGCAGGCGCCGCGTTCGGGAGGGCCGCCAGCTTTCCAGTATTGCTCAAGGCAGGCTTGCTCCTCTTTGCCCTCCTCGTCCCGGTGCTGGCCACCGGAGCGGCCGGACACGCGGGGCCGGCCGTCCCGGAGGCGGCGCGGCAGCGACTCGTGGAGGGGTACGGCAAGCTCCCTCTCTATTTCGTCGAGAACCGAGGGCAGGTCGACGCCCGCGTCGCCTACTACGTCCAGGGCCGCGACGCCACCGTCTACTTCACCCCCGGGGGCGCGACCTTCGCCCTGACCGGCGAGGCCGACCAGCCGGGCGCCGCGCAGACGCCCGATCTGCGCCTGGCCTCGCTCGGCCCGGAGCGCTTCGGGAGCACGCGGGAGTCGAACGGCGCCCGCCGGCGCTGGGCGGTCAAGCTGGACTTCGTCGGCGCCAACCCCGAGGTGCGGCCGCAGGGGCTGGAGCCCACGCGGGCCGTGGTCAGCTACTTCAAGGGGCCTCGGGAGCAGTGGAAGACGGGGCTCAAGACCTATGCCTCGGTGGTCTATCCCGACCTCTGGCCCGGGATCGATCTCGTCTATTCAGGAACGTCCGACCGGCTGAAGTACACCTTCCGGGTCAAGCCCGGGGCCGATCCGGGCCAGATCCGGCTGGCCTACCGGGGCGCCACGGTGAGCCTGACCGACGCGGGGCAGCTCGAGATCTCCACCCCCGTCGGGAGCTTCCGCGAAGAGAAGCCTTATTCCTATCAAGAGTTGGAGCAGCGGCGGGCGGAAGTGCCGACGGCGTATGTGCTGGAGGCCAACGCCGCCGATAGCGACTTGACTTCAACCTTCGGCTTCCGCGTGGGCCCCTACGATAAAACCAAACCCCTCGTCCTCGATCCGGTGGTGCTGATCTATGCCGGGTACATCGGGGGGACGGGCAGTGACCTTGGCCACGCCATCGCCGTGGACAGCGCCGGCCACGCCTACGTCACCGGGGTCACCAACTCCACCGAGGCGAGCTTCCCGGTGACGGTGGGGCCGGACCTGACCTACAACGACGGCGGTGATGCCTTTGTGGCCAAGGTGAACCCGGACGGCACGGGCCTGGTCTACGCCGGCTACCTCGGGGGGGCGGACCGAGACGAAGGCTTCGGCATCGCCGTGGACAGCGCCGGCCACGCCTCCGTCACCGGGGTCACCAAATCCACCGAGGCGAGCTTTCCGGTGACGGTCGGGCCGGACCTGACCTACAACGGCAGTGGTGACACATTCGTGGCGAAGGTAGCGGCCGACGGCACGGGGCTGGTCTACGCCGGCTACATCGGGGGAGCGGGAAGTGACGGCGGCACTCCCGGCATCGCCGTGGACAGCACCGGCCACGCCTATGTCGTGGGGACAACCTCCTCCACCGAGGCGACCTTCCCCGTGACGGTCGGGCCGGACCTGACCTACAACGGCAGTGGTGACACATTCGTGGCGAAGGTAGCCGCCGACGGCACGGGCCTGGTCTACGCCGGCTACATCGGGGGGACAGAGGGTGACGGTGGCACCGGCATCGCCGTGGACAGCGCCGGCCACGCCTACGTCACTGGGTCGACCGCCTCCACCGAGGCGAGCTTTCCGGTGACGGTCGGGCCGGATCTGACCTTGGACAGCGGCGCTGGCGCCTTCGTGGCGAAGGTGGCGGCCGATGGCACTGGCCTGGTCTATGCCGGCTACATCGAGGGAGCGCGCGGCAACGGCATTGCCGTGGACGGCGCTGGCCACGCCTATGTCACCGGGTTCGTCTTCAGCTCCACCGAGGCGAGCTTTCCGGTGACGGTCGGGCCGGACCTGACCTTCAATGGCGGCGGCCATGATGCCGTCGTGGCGAAGGTAGCCGCCGACGGCACGGGGCTGGTCTACGCCGGCTACCTCGGGGGGGTGGGCAGTGACGTAGGCTTCGCCATCGCCGTGGACAGCGCCGGCCACGCCTACGTCACCGGGCGCACCGACTCCACCGAGGCGAGCTTCCCGGTGACGGTGGGGCCGGACCTAACCTTTAATGGCGGCAACTTCGATGCCTTCGTAGCCAAGGTGAAGCCCGACGGGACTGCGCTCGTCTACGCCGGCTACATTGGGGGGACGGGCTTTGACGACGGCCGCGGCCTCGCCGTGGACAGCGCCGGCCACGCCTACGTCACCGGGTTCACCACCTCCACCGAGGCGACCTTTCCGGTGACGGTCGGGCCGGACCTGACCTTCAATGGCGGCTCCGGTGATGCCTTCGTGGCGAAGATCGGCGATGTGCAAGGAAATGCTGCCCCCGTCGCTGCCGCTGACGCCTTCACCACGGACGAAGAGGTCACGCTGAGCGTCGCCGCCCCGGGCGTCCTGGCCAATGACAGCGATGTCAACGGCGATCCTCTCACCGCCATCCTCGTCAGCGGCCCCGCGCACGGCACACTGAGCCTCGACGCCGATGGCTCCTTCAGCTACACCCCGACCCCGAACTTCAACGGTGCCGACAGCTTCACCTACCAGGCTAGCGACGGCACGCTCACGTCCAACACCGCCACCGTCTCCATCACCGTCAACCCGCTCAACGACCCGCCCATCGCTGCCAACGACGCCTTCACCACGGACGAAGATGTGACGCTGAGCGTCCCCGCCCTGGGCGTCCTGGCCAATGACAGCGATGTCGAGGGCAATCCTCTCACCGCCATCCTCGTCAGCGGCCCCGCCCACGGCACACTGAGCCTCAACGTCAATGGCTCCTTCACCTACACCCCAACCCCGAGCTTCAACGGCCAGGACAGCTTTACCTACAAAGCCAACGACGGCACCGCAGACTCCAACATCGCCACGGTGACCATTACGGTGAACCCGGTCAACACGCTCGACTCTCTCGTCACGACCGTCCAGGGCCTGCAGCTGAACCCCGGCCTCACCAACCGCATGATGAGCAAGCTGCGGACAATCGAGCAGTTGCTGGCAAGTGCTAATAACCAGCTCAACGCGTTCGTCGATGAGGTCACGGCGCTCAAGCAGAGCGGTGCCCTGGATGCGGCGACGGCGGATGCCCTGATCGCTCTGGCCCGCGCACTCCAGAATGGGCTGCAGTAACTCCTTATGCTGAAGGCGGCAAACTGCTGGGGCCTCGCGCTCGTCGCGTTCGCCCTCGGTCTGGGCGGGCATGCCCTGGGCGCGGAGGCGGGTGAGACTGTCGCCATGGTCCACGTGGAGGTGGCGGCCGGGCGGCTGACCCTGGTCGCCCGCGAGGCCCCGCTGGATGAGGTGCTTCGCCAGATCGCCGGGGCCGCAGGAGTCGAGATCACGATCCGAGGCAGCCTCACCACGCGGGTGACCCGCTCGATGGAGGGCGTGCCGCTCGATGAAGCAATCGAGGAGCTGACGCGGGGGTATTCCGTCGGGTTCGTGTACGGAGGCCTCGGGGAGCCACGCTCGCTCCAGGAGGTCTGGCTCATCGAGAGCGGGCTTGAGGTTGAGGGCGGGCCCGACGTTCAACCCGCCACCCCGGACCGTCCCTCGAGGCTAAGCGCGGTGCGTGCCCTCGGCAGCCGGGGGGATGCCGCCGCCGCTGCCGAGCTGGCGCGGATCGTCACACAGGACCCTGACCCGATCGTCCGTCACCAGGCGATCGGCGCTCTCGAGGCGTTCAGAGGCGAGGCGGCAGCGGAGGCCCTGACGGCCGCCGTTCAGGATGACGAGGTCGCCGTTCGGACCCGCGCGGTATATGCCTTGCGTCGTGTCGCAGGCGAGCGCGCCGTGCCGGCGCTAGCCGGCGTGCTGCTGGGCGACCCGAGCCCGGCCGTCCGGCAGGCGGCCGCCCGGGCGCTGGGACTGCTCGGGGGCGAGCAGGCCTTGGCCGTGCTCCAGCACGCCACGCTGGATCCCGATGAGTCGGTCCGGCACGAGGTGGCCCAGGTCCTGGCGGGGCTGAAACGGAAGCTGTCCGTCGCGCGATAGACTCGGCCGCTCGAACCCTCCTGGTGCCAGGTCTTCGCGACATACGCGAGCATGGCGGCCTGGAAGAAATCATCCCGCCCTCAGGTTTTCCCAGCCGTCGCTGGGAGAACCCGCCGGCTTGGCACGCCCATCCCACTCCCTGCGCATCACGCTGCGGGCGATCAGGCCTCGATCTCGCCGTCATCGAAGCTCCTCCTCGCCCCTGTCACGCAGTGGTTTCAGGGCTTCGAGCTGCAGCACGGCAACCTGATCCTTCGGGCGACCGATGTGGCGTTTGATTGCGATCAGATCGTCAAGGCCGATCACCGAGACCCGGACAGACCCGAGATCCATCTGCTCGGCGCGTTCGATCAGGTTCTCGTAGGGTCCGAGGGGCTCGAGCCACGCGAAGAGATCCAGCGGGCCGAGGTCGGTGTCGAATGTAAAGTTGGCGCCCAGCGCCAGGCTCCGGGCATCGAGGCGAAACGGCAGGTCCGGGGGTGCGCCCCGCAACGTGGGGTGTATCTCCTTCAGCGCGGCCGCCAGCCGTTCGAGGTTGGCGGCGGTGCGTCGATAGCAGAGGTCGATGTCGAATGTGGGGAGGGGCGATCCGTGGAGGACGGCGGCCTGGCCTCCGATGACCAGGAACTCGACACCGTGGCGGTCCAGAAACTCAGCGAGGACGAGGAGCCTTGGTTTGTCGGTGCCTTCGCCCATACTCCAGCAAGCGCTGCGTCTCGCGCGCATGCTGCTCCATCTTCACGAGCCGCTCGAGCGGGGACAGCCGAAGCAACCAGCGCAGGAGCGACACATCGACCCCGCTGCTGTCGTGTTCCCCGAACACGCCGGCCGCCGCGCGGCGCGAGTCAGGACTGCCAGCGCTCTGGCGCTCCACGACTCAGTAGTAGCACGACGGCGCGGCAGGGAGCAAGGCCTGGCGAGGACGGGTCCTTGGGCTGATCAGGAGGACGAAGTCGCCGGATCACCCGAAGCCCCGGCCCGCCTGCAGGCCTCGTGTCAGTCCAGACACCCCGGCCGCTAGAGCCTCCTTCACCGCCGGGTTACCCCCCACCGGGCGCGGGATCCCGGCCGCCAGGTTATCCACGGGAAGCCTCCCGTTCTTCCGTTTTCGGGCCTCGAAGCGGTGACACGGTGACAAGCCAATATCCATGCGGGCTGTCACCGCTTCTGCATCCGGTGACGTCACCACTTCCCGAAGCGGTGACAAGCCGCTCTGGGAGCGGGTTGTCACCGTGTCACCGGATCCAGGGCGAAAACAAGGGGTAAGAACCACCGCCGCCGGTTCCAGCCGGCGGGTCCACTTGGGCCAGTCCCGCCTGGGCCGGGCGTTCAGCGCATGGAGCAACCCCCCCTTCTTCCATTTTTAGGTCCCGAAGCGTTGACGGCTTGAGACTCGGCCTTTCACGGACCGGCTGGGGGGCCTCTTCGGGGGCCGCCGCAGCGTGGGGCGACGCGGCTGATGTGAGGCTGACTGGCCGGGCTACTGGGAGGGCGGCTTACCTCAGCCCGTAGGGCTGGAGAGACTGGCAAGGAGCATGCGGACCATCTCAGCCCTGGGGCTCTGGGGCAGCTCTTCCAAGAGCTTGCTGTAGGTCTTGAGCGCCTGCTCGCGCTGGTCGAGGCTCTCCTGCACCCGGGAAGGTCCTTGGGCGTCAGACCTTCAAGTGCTTTCTCAGAGGCCACCAGGGCCTCGGTGTGCCCCTCAACCCTTTGCCTGCGACGTCGCAGCTCTTGGAGACCTCCCGGCGGCGGCGCCGCAAGCTGGCTTACGTGGAGGGCCAGAACATCACCGTCGAGTTGAGCATTAGCCAGGATAAAAGCCATTTCCCGGCGCTTCGGTTCGGCCGGTCCGGGGCGCGCGCGAGCGGGACGAAGAGCGGAGAAATTCGCCGTTGCTGGGCTCAAGCTTGCTCGTAGGCCTTTAGGAACTCGGCGCGTGGGATGCCTGCTTGCGTGCAAATGGTTCTGAACGTTGACCCCTTGGTTCGGGCGTGATTAGGCATGGTCAATGGCGGCCGCGTCCCGTCAGGAGAGGCAGGACAGTGAGGACAGAGGAAAGGAGCGGAGAACGGCGCCTATCTACGTTTCTTGCGCCCTTGTGCTTGTCTGGCGTAAAGACCTAGAATTCCCTCACTGTAATCAGGCTAGCATCAGAACGGAGAACCCGCCGTTTCCGCTGGCACGAGGTACGGAAGGTCGAGCACTACTGGCTTGACGTGGACGCGTTGACCCGGCCCATCCAGGTTCGCGAGCCCGAGCCGCCGGCTCACGGAGCGTGACGGTCATGAGCCAGGTTTCTTCTTTGATCGTCGAGCGATTCAAGCGGCTCCCACGACTGTCCGACGACCGGTGGCAGGGCGGCCTCGCCCGCCTGCCGAGCTGGATCGAGCGCGGCCCCGAGGGCAAGCCGTACCGGCCCTGGGCGGGAATCTGGGTCAGCCTGAAGACCGGGCTCATCAATCTCAAGCTCGAGCCAGAGCCGGGAGCGCACGACTGGACCCTGGCCCTGGACGCGCTCCTGGAGTTCGGGCTGAAGCGGAACCTCGCCGGCTGCCGGCCGGGAAGCCTCGAGGTCGCCGACGAGGAGCTGGGCTCCCGCCTGCTCGACGCGCTCGGGGACAGGGATCTCACGCTCGCGGTCTCCCCCGGCCTCCCGGCCGTGACGCGGGTGCTCGCCGAGATGAGCAAGCAGATGGCCGGCGCGCCGCTGCCTCCCGACGCGCTCAACGCCTCCGGCGTGACGGTGGACCGGATGCGCACCTTCGCGGAGGCGGCGAAGCGCTTCTATGAGGCCGCGCCCTGGCGCTATCTCTCGGACGAAGATCTCATTCACGTGGAGGCTCCGGCGGCCCAGCGCGGTCTCACGCACGTCACCGTCCTCGGCGCCGCCAGGCAGACCTTTGGCCTCGGGTTCTTCGAGTCGGTAGACGATCACAACGAGGTTCAGGAGCGGTTGGAGCCAGAGGCCCTTGTGGAGCGCCCAAGGTGGTCACTCTTCTTCGGACCCATCTCGGAGATGCCGTTCGGCGACGCTGATCTCTGGGGGGAGTCCGGCCTGCCGGTCGCCGGAGACGATGCCTATCCCGTGGCGATCCGATTCAGCCCCGACGGCAAGCTCCGCCGGCCGGATGCCGCGATCCTCTCCTACCTGGAGGGCCTTCTCCGCACGCTCGCCCAGACCACCGAGGGCGAGATTGACCAGGGGCGCTGGACATGCGAGGTCGAAACGTTCGACGGGCCGGTTGCCTACCAGCTCGCGATCCCTTCCTTGCTCGAACCGCTCGACGCGCCCCAGGCCATCCGGCGCGCCGGCCTGCCGGACCGGCGGGCGATGGAGCGCGTCATGCTGGAGACGGAGCGGTTCATGGCGCGCTCGGAGTTCAAAAACCTCGAGCAGGTAAACGAGGCTCTCCGGCGACGCTTCAGCGGTCCCATGGATGCGATCCCCTCCACGGCCTCGACACCGCTCGAGAAGGCGCAGGAGCTGGCCTACCAGGCCTTCGAGGCCCGCGGCCGGCGCCGGGTCCAGCTCGCGCGGAAAGCGCTCGATCTATCCGCCGACTGCGCCGACGCCTACGTGATCCTGGCCGAGCAGACGGGAGACCTCAACCAGGCCTGTGACCTCTACGCGCAGGGAGTCGCCGCAGGCGGGCGCGCGCTCGGGCCCCGGATCTTTGCGGAGGAGGCCGGCCACTTCTGGGGACTGATCACCACCCGGCCCTACATGCGCGCCCGCTTCGGGCTCGCGCAGTGCCTGGAGGCGCTCGGCCAGCCGGACGAGGCGATCGGCCACTACCGGGAGCTCCTCCGCCTGAACCCGAACGACATCCTGGGCGTCCGCTACACCCTCCTCCCGGCCCTGCTCGCGGGGGCCCGCGACGACGAAGCCGGGGCCCTCCTGGGTCAGTTCGAGGACGACGGCATGGCCCTCTGGCAGTACGGCCGGGCGTTCCGCCGGGAGGGCGACAGCGGGGCCGCGCGCGAGAGCCTGCGCCAGGCGCTCAGAGCCAACCGCCGCGTCCCCAAATACCTCACCGGGGAGGAGGAATTGCCGGACGCCGATCCGTTTTCCTACGCGCCCGGCAGCGAGGAGGAGGCCGTGATCTGCGCCCGCGCGCTGGCTGACGCGTGGCGGGCGATGCCCGGCGCCGCCGACTGGCTGCGAGCCCACACTCCCGTGAAAAAGTCTCGCAAGCGGCGGAGGCGATAGCCGGGCGCGCAGAAATAAAATAAGTACGGGGAATCGCCGTCATGATGTCATTTCGCGGTGGCCGCCTGGCCAGGCTGAGCCTGCCCGCTGGTACGGTATGGCTCCTCACCGACATCGCTGAGGCCAAGGGCAGGCAGGACCTGTACGCGAAGCAGGCGCCGCAGGTGCTCAGAGCTCTGCGCGAGACGGCCATCGTCCAGAGCGTCGAATCCTCGAACCGGATCGAGGGA
Organism: Candidatus Rokuibacteriota bacterium; assembly: GCA_016209385.1. Classification (NCBI taxonomy): domain Bacteria; phylum Candidatus Rokuibacteriota; species Candidatus Rokuibacteriota bacterium. Next base: position 5,188 of record JACQWB010000036.1, on the reverse strand, counting down.
GTCACTGTGCCCGCGGACCGCCTTCGTCCCCTGGTTGTTGGCCGGGCCAGGCCCCGGGACCGCTCGGAGGAGGAGATTCAGGGCTACCGGCGGGCGCTCGAACTGATCCACACGCAAGCGCGAAATCTTCCTGTCACGCCTGATGCCCTGAGACGGCTGCACCGGATCGCCCAGCACGGAGCAGCGGATGCCGGGCAGTGGAAGCGGATCGAGAACGAGATCGTCGAGTACCGGCAGGGGGCGCCGCCGATCGTGCGCTTTCGCCCTGTCTCCGCGGCCGAAACCCCGGCGGCGCTCGAGGAGCTGTGCCTGTCCTATCGTCACGCCATGACGCAGGAGAGCGCGCCGCCGCTGGTCGCCCTCGCCACGCTGGTGCTGGACTTCCTCTGCATCCACCCGTTCCGTGACGGCAACGGGCGCGTCGCGCGCCTGCTGACGCTTCTCGCGCTCTACCACCACGGCTACGAGGTCGGCCGCTACATCAGCCTCGAGCGCGTGGTCGAGGAGTCAAAGGACGAGTACTACGAGGCGCTGTTCCGAAGCTCTCAAGGCTGGCACGAAGGCCAGCACGATGTCCTTCCCTGGCTGAACTACTTTCTGGCGGTCGTGCGCCGCGCCTATCGGGAGCTCGAGGAGCGGGTCGGCCAGATGAAGACCCCGCGCGGCGCCAAGACGGCGCTCGTCGAGGCAGCCATCGAGGGATTCCCGGGTGAGTTCACGCTGGGCGACCTCGAGCGCGCCTGCCCCGGCGTCAGTCGGGACATGATTCGCCGGGTGCTGCGCGACCTCCAGAAGGCCGGACACGTAATGTGCGTGGGCCGGGGCCCTGGCGCTCCCTGGCGGAAAAAGGGTAATACGCTCAAGAGAGGGTAAAAGAGAGGGTAATGTCGCGGTCACGATCTCCAGGGCGCGCGGCCCCGTGACGCGGCAGGCCAGAGCGAGGACGTCATGGTTTAGATACGTGTAGCCGAAGGGTTCGCGGGCCGCGTGAAGGGCGGCCGCTCATCGCGCGGAGACTTCGCGCGCCCCGCGGCGCTGACACAGTCTGTCCGAACGAGGAGGCTCATGGCGATGAGGGTCCGCGGATGAAAGCGATGGTGTTGAAGCAGTTCGGCAAGCCGCTCGCCTGGGAGGAGGCTCCCGAGCCGAAGCCAGGCCCGCGCGAGGCCCTGGTGGAGGCGAAAGCGAACGGGCTCTGCGGCACCGATCTCAAGATCGTCGATGGCCTGGTCGGCACGGTGAAGCTGCCGCGCCTGATGGGGCACGAGAGTGCCGGGATCGTGCGCGAGGTCGGCGACGAGGTGGAGTCGATCCGGCCGGGCGATCGCGTCGTCATGGTCTGCAAGCAGACGTGCGGGCGTTGCCGGATGTGCCGCGCGGGCCACGAGGAGATGTGCCTCGGCTCGCCGGGGCGCCTCGGGTTCGAGCTGGACGGCGGCTTCGGCCAGCTCGTGGCCGTCCCCGAGCGCAACCTCGTCAAGGTCGGCCCCGGCGTCTCGCTCGAGGCAGCGGCGCTCATCGGCGGCACACTGGCCTCGCCGCTCCATGGGATCCGCATGGCCAGGGTCGAGCTGGGCGAGACGGCCGTGGTCTTCGGCGTCGGCGGGCTCGGGCTGCACGCGCTCCAGCTCCTCCGCCACCTGGGAGCGAGCGTGATCGCGGTCGACGTGAAGGCAGAGAAGCTCGAGAAGGCGCGCGAGCTCGGCGCGTTCGCGGCGATCAACGCCGCCGCGGCCGATCCCGTGAAGGCCGTCCTCGACCTCACGAGCGGCCTGGGCGCCGACCTCGCGCTCGAGATCGTTGGCGGCGCCGCCGTGCCGCCGGTGCTCCAGCAGTGTCTCGGTCTGCTGCGGCCCGGCGGCCGGCTCGTCGTCCTCGGCTACCACTACGGTCAGACGGTCGCGCTCGACCCCGCCCGGCTCGTCTACAAGTGGACCCAGATCATCGCCTCTCACAACCATTCCGTGCGGGACGTCGCCGACGCGGCGAGCCTGGTGAACGACGGCCGCGTGCGAGCCATCATCAGCGGCACGGCCCCCATGCGGGAGGCGAACGCCGCGCTTGCCGCCCTGCGCGCCGGCGATCCCGTCGGCCGGCTCGTCCTCACGTGGTGAAGCCGCTCAGGCAGTTTATTTGAAGGTTACAGGGGGGATCCCATGAAGAGAAGATGTCGAAAGTGTGGCTCCGTGCTCTATCAGGCGGAAGATCTGAAGTGGTTCTGTCTGCTCTGCCTCGCCAGGGAGATAGAACAACGTGACCAGGAGGATGACGTCAGCGGAGCGTGGAAGGTCCTCGATCCGAAGACGAGGCCCGTCACATTGCGGCTAAGCGAAGTGGATCTCGCAAAGGCCAAGCAGAGAGCCCGGAAGTTGCGAAAACCCTACCAGACCTTCCTAAAGGAGGTCATCCACGAGGCCGTGTCCCGGTAGCGGGTCGTCCTGCGCACGACGACCTTCCAGCAAGGGCTTCCGGGCGAGCGCGGTGTGAGCCGGAGGGCTACCTGTAGGTCAGGGTGGCGAGGGTGCTGCCAGTGATGAGGAAGGCCAGGGCCAGGAGGAAGCCGAGCACGCCGCCCAGGAGGACCCGCACGCTGTCTTTCATCTGATCCTCCCTACACCTTGAGCCCCAGGATCCGCTGGGGGTTCTTGAGGTAGATCTTCTCCAGCACCTCGGGCTTGTAGCCCTCCGTCTCGAACTCTCGGAAGAGCCGCTCGTGGCTGAGCACGGGGTAGTCCGAGCCGAACATCACCTTGTCCTGGAGGCGGCCATTGATCTCGCGCTTGAGGCTCTCCGGGAAGTACTTGGGGGCCCAGCCGGAGGTCTCCATGACGACGTTGGCCTTGTGGAGGAGGACCGCGAGCATCTCCTCCTGCCAGGGCCAGGAGACGTGGCAGGCGATGATCGTGAGGCGGGGGAAGTCGGCGGCCACATCGTCGATGTGGGGGATCGGCTTCATGTACTTGAGCTTGACGCCCAGGCCGCCGGGAAGCCCCGCGCCGAGCCCGGTCGTGCCGGTGTGGAACTGGACGGGGGCGCCGAGGGACTGGCAGAGGTCCCAGATCGGGTAGAAGCGATGGTCGTCGGGGAAGAAGGCCTGGGCCCCCTGCTGGAACTTGACGCCGAGGAGCTTGAGCTCCTTGACGGCGCGCTCGATCTCCTGGAGCGCCATCTGCCCCTTCCAGGGATCCACCATGGCCCAGCCGCCGGCGTAGGCTTCGGGGTACTTGCGCACCAGGTCCGCGATGTAGTCGTTGGGCGTCCGCGGCTCGCCGGTGCCGGCCTCGGCGTCCCAGGCGATGATGCACCCCTTGACGCCCGCCCGGATGAAGTCCTGGGCCATCTCATCCTCGGTCTTCACCGGCTGCTCGGTCTTGTAGTAGGTGCGCATGGCCTCGATGAACTTCCGCGTCGAGCGGTGCCAGGGCGCCGTCGAGATGTGGGCGTGCACGTCGATGGCCTTGACGTGGCTCACCGGCATCACCTGAAGCGCGGCATCACCTTCTCGGCGAAGCGCCGCATCGAGCCGCGCACGGCCCCATCGGGGAGCCCGCCGAAGTTCATCCACGCGATCACGTACGTGAGCCCCAGCTCGTCGCTGACCTGCTGGAGCCTGTCGGTGACACGCTCGGGATCACCGAAGAGCACCACCTCTTGGTAGAGGAAATCGTAGGTGACCGCCTCCAGGTTCCCCTTCGCCCGCGCGTAGAACTTGTACGCCTCGGGCACCCTGGTCGGATCCTTCGACTCCGCGATCACACGGGCCAGGGTCTGGAAGTACCAGGTGATGGCCTTCTCGGAGTCCCGGCGGGTCGAGGCCGCGTCCTGCCCCACGTGGCAGAAGTAGAGCGCGGGGATCTCGAGCTCCGCGGTCGAGTGACCCGACTCGAGCCAGATCCGCCTGTAGGTTTCATAGGCCGACTTCATCAGGTGGACCGGCGTGATCGACGGAGCCGAGAGGAAGCGCTCGCCCTGCCGCGCCACGCGCTCGAAGGTGTCCGGGCTCACACAGGCGATCCGGATCTTCGGGTGGGGCTTCTGGACCGGCTTGGGGAGCACCGCCACATCGCTCACCTGGTAGTATGTCCCGTTGAAGGTCACGCGCTCCTGCGTCCAGGCCTGCCTGATGATCTCCAGGGCCTCGTCGAAGCGCTCGCGGCTCTCGTTCATCGCGATGGCGAAGCCCGCGTACTCCGCCGGCTGGTAGCCCCGGCCGACGCCGAAGTCCAGACGGCCGTCGGACAGGAGGTCCACCATGGCCCACTCCTCGGCGATCCTGAGCGGGTGGTTGAAGGGGAGGATGCAGACCGCGGTGCCGATGGCCACCCGGCGCGTGCGCTGGGCAATGGCCCCGGCCAGGACCGCCATCGACGGGCAAATCCCGTACTCCGAAAAGTGGTGCTCGGCCAGCCACACCGCGTCGAAGCCGAGCTCCTCCGCGTAGGCGGCTTGGGTGAGCGCGTCCCGGTACACGGCCTCCTGCGTCTTCCAGGGCGGCTGCTCGAGCAGGAAGAAGATTCCGAATTTCATGCGCCGACCATGATCGCGCCGCTCGGCCCTGCCTGTCAACCCGAACGCGGCGCGTGCTATACTAGGCTCTCACTCTGCGGCGAAGGGGGAGTCACCGTGGCGACGTACATCATGCTGAGCACCCTGAGCGAGGCTGGGCGGAAGGTCCTCCGCGAGCGGCCGGGCTGGATTCGGAAGGTCAACCGCGAGGTGGAGCGCATGGGGGTCAAGGTGCGGGCCCAGTACGCGGTGCTAGGGCCGTACGACTTCGTGACGGTCCTCGAGGCGGCCGACAACGAGACCATCTCGCGCGTCTCTATCGAGCTCGGGGCCCGCGGCTCGGTCCAGATGATGACGCTGGCCGCCATCCCGCTCGAGACCTTCATCAACGGCCTCGAGCGCCGGCGCGGCGGCCGCCCGCGTGGTACCCGAAAGCCGCGCTGAGCCGCGATGAAAGTCCTCAAGATCATCCCTGAGAAGTGCACCGGCTGCCTCCGGTGCGAGCTGGCCTGCTCCTACATGCAGACGGGCAGCTTCCAACCGTCCAAATCGGTGATCCGCGTCTCCCCTTACGAGAGCTTCACCTCCTACGCCCCCTACACCTGCCCCCTGTGCAGGGTGGCGTGGTGCTTGCCAGCCTGCCCCGTGGCCGCCATCACCATCTCTCCGGTCGGGGCCAAAG